>JAHEDM010000056.1 GCA_024641205.1 Actinomycetes bacterium | reverse complement strand
GGGAGTCGACGACGATGCCTCCGGCGATATCGAGCAAACCTGCGGCCATCGACGGCCCGTAGAAAGATTCCGGTCGACTGGCTGAGAACGCAAACCCACCCACCCAGGTTCCGGCCGGCGGAGTCCAGAGATCTCGAGAGCTGCCCGGCGTCGGCACGGTGGTCGTGGTTTGGGAAGTGATCGATGGGGCCTCGACAATCTCGTCCTCCGGTTCCAGACCCGACGGGCCGGTCAGCACCGACAGGAAGACGATGCCGCCCATCACCACCGCAGCAATCGGTGCCCACCGGCCTATCACCATCGGGCTCTGTCTCCGGCGGGTTCCGGCGACCTGCCCGGGCAGATCTGCTCCGGACGGTGGCGCGACAACCGGAGGTGGAGGCGGAGATGAGGGTGCCGGTGGAGGGCCCGGGATGGGATCAGCTTGCTGCCTCGTGGTGACGGCGAGGAAGGGGTTATCAGTGTGAGGCTCGGACCCGTCATCGGTTGATTGCCAGGTTGTCGTTTTGCACGTCGGGCAGACTTCGGATTCCACCGAGGTGTCGCACACAAAGCAATAACGTTTGGCCACAAAAAAAGGGTAGTGGGAGGCGCGGCGAAGGCCACAGGGACAGAAGGTGGGATGTGGAAGGTGGGAAGTAGGAGTTCGCGGCAGCGATGCGATGTGCCCTCGATTGCCAACTACTAACCAACAACTACCAACCGGCCGGGAACATCGGGCAGACCCGTCGGGTTCCCCTCACCGTGGACTCGCCCAATCCTCTTCGTGTCGCCTGGTCGATCTTTCGAGCGCGCCGGGCCACTCCGCCCGGACCGCACGGAACGGCCGACGCCGATCACACTGGTCTTGGACCGGTCTTGCAGGCTCTTGCCAAAGGCGGGACTCCTGCGCTGGCCCAGGTCCAGGATGACCTCGACGAGTACCTCGCCGCCGTCGTCGCCATTGACCCTGCCGCGCTCAGCCGCCCGGAGGCCATTGCCTATTGGTTGAATCTCTACAACGCCGGTGGGCTCAACCTGGCGGCGCGAGCGTTCGCCGAAGGAGCCGACTCGATCCTCCGGGTAATTGGTGGGTTCGACTCGCCGACTCATGAAGTCGCAGGTGAGCAGCTGTCACTCGATGCCATCGAGCACGGGAAGATACGACGTTTCGGCGACCCTCGGATTCGTGCTGCGCTCGTGTGCGGATCCGTATCGTGTCCGACGCTGCGCTATGAGCCGTATCGGGGTGACCAACTCGAAGCTCAACTCGATGATCAGCTGCGGCGGTTCCCGGCCGAGGGTGGGGCCCGGTTCGATTCGGAAAGCCAGACCGTCCACCTTTCGCGCGTGTTCCTTTGGTACGGAGGTGACTTCACTCGTCCCCATCGGATGCCGACGTGGATTCTGGTTCGATCTCGGACACTCGTGCGTGTCTTGCTGCCGTGGCTGGGCGAAAGCCCGCCATGGCTGGTGCCCGGAAAGGCCACGGTCAAGTTCCAGTCTTACGACTGGGGCCTGCGCTGTTCCGTGGGTTGAGTCATCCGAAGCCCAACCACCAAGGCGCCGACCGCCATCACGGCCGCAGCCATGTCGAACGGCAAGACGTATCTCCACGAGTCCGGACCAGATAGCAACCAGCCGCCGTCGACCGTGAACCCGACGACGTCGAGGTATCGCCAGATGGACCTGATGCAGATCACGGCGAGGATCAAGCCGGCCAGAAACGCCCACCAATCATTCGCCATGAGCCGGACGCCAAAGATCAATCCGGCGGTCGCCCAGGCGATGTCGAGGGCGGAAAGAAGCTGAAGGAACTGCAGCGACGGTTGGTACCCCAGAGCGGCAGACGAGGCGAGCGTCACCAAGGCAACAACTCCTGTGGTCAGTGCGATGATGGACGCCATCGCTCCAATGCGCCGCCAGAACCAACTTCTGCCCATGCCGACAAACCAGGGCCCATCTGTGAACCGCGCCAGCTCGAGCGCCACACCCAAACCAAATGCAACGAGGGCACCAAGATGGAACGTGATCACCAGGAGGAGACGGTCTGGCTTTGCTTCCGGAAGGGCGAGCAGCAAGGGAGAAACGAGCAACCCGGCCGCCAACCAGATGAGCGATCGAGCCAGAGCCCTTTCTACGGGAACCACAACCGAAGCGTAGCCCTCAGCTATTCGCTTTCCGTTTTCCGAGACCCAGCGGACGGACGGCGGACGGCGGAGAGCGACTCAGTCGGCTTGCACGGATGCACCGTGGTCTGCATGCCCGGTACGGTCGAAATGGCGGTGGCGACCGCCTTCGGCCTGGTGGTAGGGATCGTCGAGGACAACCGTCCCATCGTCGGTGGTGATGAGATTGATCCCGTAGGCCTTGGTGAGGCATTCGGCGGTGAGCACCTCTTCCGGCGGCCCCGAGGCAATAACACGGCCCGAAAGCAAAACGACGTGATCCGCATTTGCTGCTTCGTTCAGATCGTGAGTTGTCATGACGACCGTTGCCCCGCGGGCGCGCTCGGTAGCAACCGCCTCCAGGATGCGATCGTGGGAAACGATATCCAGGCCGGTGACCGGCTCATCGAGGAGTAGCAGGTCCGCCACTTGGGCGAGACCCTGCGCTACGAACACGCGCTGGCGTTGGCCTCCGGACAGCTCATCGAGGTGGCGTTGGGCCAGATCGAGGACGTCGAGGCGGTGCATGGCCGATGTGCAGGCAGCTCGGTCTTCTGGTTGGAACCGGCCGTACATCCCGAGGCGGCCGTACCGACCCATCGACACGACCTCGCGCACTGTGATCGGCATCTCCTCGTGTACTTTGGTGGATTGGAGAACATAGGCGATACCCTGGTGTTTTGGGTAGCTGACCAGAACACCCAACTCGCCACCGACCGGCTCGAGAAGGCCGCCGATGGCGTGAAGCAGCGTGGATTTGCCGGATCCGTTTGGCCCGATGATGGCCGTCACCATCCCGGCCGGTATATCGAGATCCGAAGCGCCAAGGGCCAGGCGGTCGCCATGAGCGAGTTGCAGCCCACGGGCGGTGATGGCGATGGCCCCTACCGACACTGGCTGCACACTCCTTGCAGGTCCAGTCGGTGGCCGGTGACTTCGAAATCGAAGCGCCTGCCCACCTGTGAAACGATGTCGATAACCGTTGCTTCGAGATCACCAGGCACAGCCACGTCGCTCGTGGCACCGCAGGTGATGCAGGTCATGTGGTGATGATGTCCGGTCAGCCATTCGGCCAATTCGTAGCGTGCGATACCTGTCTGGTCTGGGAAACGCTCGATGACCTCGGTCTCTTCGAGGACGGTGAGGGTCCGATAGAGCGAGGACATAGGGATGGCGCCGGCGATCGTGACGGCGATATCGGCCGCCGATTGGGGACCGGAGGACCCGTCGAGCGTTTCGATCACCAAACGCCTGGCAGGCGTGAGTCTCGCTTGCTTGGACTCCAGCCGGCTCCTGGCCGCGGCGAGCGTGTCGTTCCGTTGACGCATGGTGGAGCCAATGCTACCTTGTAATGCGAATGAGAACCATTCTCATTTCGAGATAAGGAAGGGTTGTGTGAAACGGTTCCTGGTGCTCGCGGTCTTTCTCGTGGCCGTCGGCTCTGCGTGCGGTTCTACTTCGGATGGTGGCGACGATCGGCCGCTGGTGATCGCTACCACAACAATCCTCGGCGACATTGTCGCCAACACGGCCGGCGATGCGGTGCAGGTGGAGGTGCTCATGCCAATCGGTGCCGATCCTCACGACTTCGCACTATCGGCGCGCCAGGCCGCCCGGTTGCGGGACGCAACCCTGGTGGTAGCTATTGGTGTCGGACTGGAAGAAGCCTCTTTGGATGTGCTCGACGCGGCCGAGCAGGACGGTGTGGCGGTGATGCGGGTCGGTGAGCTTGTAGATCCGCAGCCATTGGTGATCGGCTCGGCGGCAGGCGGAAGCGAAGGCCGTGCTTCTTCCGGGGAGGAGCCTCAGGGTTTCGATCCCCATGTGTGGATGGATCCGGTCCGCATGGCCCTGGCCGTTGAGCTCATTGCCGATCGTCTCCATACGAGTGCCGGCGTGGACGTATCGGTCTCTTCCGCAGCCTACCGAACCCGGGTTCAGGATCTGAACCTCGAACTAGCGCGGATGATCGAATCCGTCCCACCCGAGCGTCGCAGGATGGTGACCAACCACTTCTCGTACGGTTACTATGCAAATCGCTACGGCATCACCCTGCTCGGGGCAGTTATCCCGGCCCATACCACAGGAGCCGAGACCAGCGCCGCCGATTTCGCCGCGCTGGTCGAACTCCTCAAACGGGAGGGAGTTTCGGTTGTGTTCGGATCAGCCACGGAACCGACTACGTTGGCCGACGCTCTTGCCGAGGAAGTGGGCTACGAGGTGAAAGTGGTCAGGCTCCCCACCGGGTCTCTCGGAGAGCCCGGATCAGGTGCTGAGACCTATATCGATATGATGCGCTTGAGTACGAGTCTCATCGTTGAGAACTTGTAGATGGCAGAAGGATCCGTATGGACTGGCTGATCACTCCGTTGTCCGAGCCGTTCATGCAACGGGTTTTGGTGGGAAGCGCCCTGGCCGTGATGACGGCTTCCTTAATAGGCACCTGGATCGTCCTGCGGGGTCTCAGCTTCATGGGCGATGCGCTTGCCCACGGTGTGACGCCCGGGATCGCCCTGGCCTTCGCATTGGGCTTCAACCTTACGCTGGGGGCGATTGGCGCGGCGGTTGCCATGACACTGGGGATCAATCTCGTTCACCGCAAAGCACAGCTGCGCGAGGATACCGGGATCGGCTTGTTGTTCGTGGGCATGCTGGCTCTGGGTGTCATCATCATGTCCCGATTGCCTTCGTTTTCCGGCAACCTGGCCACCATTCTGTTTGGCGACACGCTTGGCATCAGACGAGAAGACATTGTGGTGCAAGCGCTTGCCGCGGCGGTGACCCTGGCCGTCATCCTGTTTTTTTACCGGGCCTTTCTCGTGCTTTCCTTCAATGAGGAGAAAGCGGAGATGCTGGGGCTGCGACCCGGTGTGGCGCATCTCGTCATGCTGTCCCTCCTGACCTTGGCCATCGTGACCTCCTTTCGGACGGTGGGAACCCTTCTGGTCTTTGCGTTGATCGTTGCTCCGCCGGCCACGGCCTCGCTGGTGGTCAGGCGGGTTCCGACGATGATGGTGACCGCGGTCGCCTTCGGCTTTCTTGCTGTGCTGAGTGGACTCTTGATCAGCTGGTATGCAGATACCGCGGCCGGAGCGACCATGGCCTTCATCTCCGTGGTGATCTTCTTTGCGGTATTGGCCTTGCGGGAGATTTGGACCCGGAGCCGAGTAGCGAGGGTCGAGCACTGATCGCGAGCCTCGCTCGCGGGTCTTTGCCTTCAGCTTCTAGCTTCAATCCAGAACGGCGCATGTTGCTGGTTGCTGGTTGCTGGTTGCTGGTTGCTGGTTGCTGATTCCCATGAAGCATCTACCATGAACCCGCTATGGCTAGTCAGCGCCGTTCCGGCCCAAAACATGACGTGAGCGCCAGGTTGCGCCACCTTTCTATCTTCTTCGGTGTAACCGGGCTGGTGTTTGTTGCGATCTCAGGTTGGAGCGCCTGGACGGCATACAGGGATATTGAGCGCGTGACCTTTGGCGATTCAGTTTCAGCCGCCGAGAACCTGGTGACGATTCCCGCTGCCGAAGTCGAAGAATTGCGCGCCGCAGAAGACATTGTCGAAGACGCTGTCCAGGGTGAAGATCCGCCCAACCTCGATGGGGATGTTCTGGCCGATTTGGAGCGGCGGCGAGGCGAATTGGAGGTTGGGGCACAAGACGTCGAGTTTCCCTTCGTTTCGAGCCCCGTTCTTCCCGACGAGATGTTCACCTCGTACCTTTTGGCCGGAGTCGAGGGCGGGTTTCGTGCGGATGCCATCATCTTGCTGTTACTACCCCACGACGGTGCACAACCTCTGATGGTCTCTCTTCCTCGTGATCTCTACCTTCCCAATCCATGTACGCATCGGTACACACGTATCAACGCAGGGTTGGCCGGATGCAAGGAACATGCGAGCGGAGCGGAGTTGCTCTCCTTGATGGTCTCCAACTTCACCGGCATCGAGGTCGACCATTTTGCCCGGGTCAACTTCAGCGGCTTCCAGGAGGTCATCGATGCTCTGGGCGGCGTTGAGATTTGCGTGGAGAACGCCGTTCGCGACTCCAAATCGTTCTTGGACCTGCCGGCCGGTTGCACGCAAGCGACGGGAGCTCAGGCATTGGCCTGGGTGCGGTCGCGGCGCACGCAGGAGTATACCGACGGTGCCTGGCGCACGGTTCCCGGGGTAAGCGACTTCACGCGGCAGCAGAAAGAACAGGACATGCTGTTCAAGATCGCGGGCAAGCTGAACTCTTTCGGGTCCTTTGCGTCCTTCTCTGAGGTTGCGCAGAGCCTGACGGACACCGTGGCACTCGACGAGGGTTTCTCGTTTGGCGACGCCCTGTCTCTGGCCTGGGAGGTGAGGGGCATCAAATCGACCGATGTCGTCCGGGTCAGTGTCACAACGCAGAACTACGTGACCGCGGACGGCGCCTATGTGTTGCTTCCAACGGCGTCGTTCAATGAACGACTGGCGTTGTACTACCCAGCCGCTGCCCGCTGAAGCGAAGCTTCGCTTCGCAGATTCCAGTTACGGGCTACCGGCTACTGGCTCTTACCGCTCCACCAATTCGAAAGTGGTTTCGATTGGCACATTGCCTCGAATGGCAAACGCTACCGAGCACATCTCGGTGTGGCTCCGGTCGATGGCCTTTTCGACCTGATCGGCGGCTAGGGAAGGCCCCGACACCCGGTAGTGAAGCCGGAACCGCTGGAACTTCCACGGTGGGTCAGGCTCCTTGTTGAAACCGACCTCGATGGACAGTGCGGTGAGACTCTCACCGAGTTGTGACACAATGTCGACGCCCGAACATGAAGCGAGAGCCATGGGTAAGAGATCGGCGGGACGAACACCGAGTTCCTGCTGTCCATCTATGTCGACGGGTATTCCTTTCGAGTCGGTCCCGTCGAATCGGCGTTGACCTTCCCAGACAACCGTTACTGCCGCCATTCCCTTCTCTCCTGTCCGCTCCAACCCCGAGGTACGATTTTGTCTTCCGTGTCTTACGTTTCGGGGGGCCCCTAGACCTCGAGAGCTTCGAGTCTCTCGAACACGATCGCCGAATTGGCGAGAAACCGCTTGATTGAGAAACAGGCGGTCAGCCGTTCCGATGACAGGCTGACGGCCGGGTCATTCTCCAAGAGATCGAGTAGATGCTCGCCGCCGTCCCAGGCCGCCAGGGCGTTCCGCTGGACGATCCGGTAGGCATCATCGCGGCTCGCTCCCTGCTCAACGAGAGCCAGCAGCACGGCTTGACTGAATACAAGGCCGAGGGCGGCTTCGAGGTTGGCAAGCATGCGTTCCTCTTCGACCTCCAGGCTCTCGACCAGTCCCGCGAATTTGACCAGCATGTAGTGAAGGACGTGGCAGGCGTCGGGGATGATCACTCGCTCGGCCGAGGAATGGCTGATATCACGCTCGTGCCAGAGGGCAACATTCTCAAGACCCACCTGCGCATACCCGCGCAGCAGACGGGCCATTCCTGTCATCCGTTCCGAGAGAATCGGGTTCCGCTTGTGCGGCATGGCCGACGAGCCTTTCTGACCGGGCCGGAACGCTTCGCGAGCTTCCCCAACCTCAGATCGCTGCAGATGGCGAATCTCGGTGGCAAATCGTTCGATCGAGGCACCGGTGAGTGCCACGGCCTGCAGGAATTCGGCATGCCGATCGCGGTGGGTCACTTGTGAGGAAGCGGGTTCGATACCCAGGCCGAGATGCTCACAGACGTATTGCTCCAGGCGGGGAGGGGTGTGGGCATAGGTCCCCACCGCTCCACTGATCTTTCCCACGGCGACAGCGTTGCGGGCTCGCGTGAGCCGTTCATGATCGCGAGCAAGCTCGAAGGCCCATGTTGCCAGCTTGAGGCCGAACGTGGTTGGTTCCGCCCAGATACCGTGGGTACGGCCCAGCATGGAGGTGGTGCGGTGTTCCATGGCCTTGGCTTTCACGATCAGAAAGAGATTCTCTACTCCTTGCAGTAACAATCCGGCGGCTTCCTTGAGCAGAACTCCCTGGGCAGTGTCGAGGACATCGGAAGAGGTGAGTCCGTAGTGAATCCATTCTCCGCCGGTCCCCGTGTTCTCGGCCAGGAGATCGACAAAGGCAGCTAGATCGTGGTTGGTGATTTCCTCGCGCTCTCTCCAGGCAGCCGGGTCGACCGGCTCGGCTTGCCGCACCGCCGCGGCCACCTCTGGGGGGGCGACGCCGAGTTCGCTCCATGCTTCGACGACGAGAGCTTCGACTTCTTGCCACACCGCCAGTTTCCGTTCCTCCGACCAGATTGCCGACATATCGGGAAGCGAATAACGAGGGATCATGGGAAGAAAGCTACCAGCGACCAGCATCCAGCAACCAGCCGGGCCCCCGGCCGTTGTTCTGGCTGGGCGCTGGGAGCGAAGCGATCTGGATGCTGGTACCTAGCCCAGTGTCTGCTCGGCCAACTCGTCCCGGTACTCGGCCAGCTTCCTCGCCAGCTCCTCTTCGTGCAGGGCCAGGATGGCTACGGCCAGCAGGGCGGCGTTGGCCGAACCGTCGACGGCGACGGTTGCCACCGGGATCCCGGTTGGCATCTGCACGGTGGCGAGCAGCGCGTCGAGACCTTGCAGAGAAGCGCTCAGCGGCACTCCGATCACCGGCAGCAAAGACTTGGCGGCCATGGCCCCGGCCAGATGGGCGGCCTTTCCGGCTCCGGCGATGATGACCGAGAACCCTTGATCGGCGGCCGTAGCTGCAAACTCGAATGCCGCATCGGGACTTTTGTGCGCCGAAAGCACCCGCACGTCGTACTCGACACCAAACCGGGTGAGGATATCGCCTGCCGCTTGCATCTTGGTTTGATCCTTGGCAGAACCCATGACAATGGCGACCTTGTTCATCACGTACCTCTTGTTAGTCCGGCAATGTCTGATCGATGCTGTTTCCCGTTGAATCTGATTGCCTCGGCACCCGCATAAGCCAGGTGGCGAGCCTCGGCAAGAGTGTTGGCGGTCCCGACCACGTTGATGACCCGGCCACCGCTCGTCTTCAGTGTTCCCTCCCTACGGGTGGTGCCGGCGTGAAAGACGATGACTCCCGGCATCGCCGCCGCGGTTGCAACACCCCTGATGGGATCTCCGAGTCGAGGGCTCTCCGGGTACCCGGCCGCGGCCAGTACCACATCGACGGCCGCGTCCTCCGACCAGGTGAGGTCGAGGCCGCGGGCGTCTCCATCGAGACACGCCAGGATCACCTCGAGCAGGTCGCTGTTGAGCAAGGGGAGAACCACCTGCGTTTCGGGGTCGCCCAGGCGGCAATTGAACTCGAGTACCTGTGGGCCCCTTTTGGTGAGAACGAGACCGGCGTACAGGAAACCACGGTAGGGATTCCCCTCTGATTCCATTTGATGCAGCACGGGTCGCATGACGTGATCGAGCGTCCAGTCAACCAGTCCAGCCGGAAGGTCATCGATCGGTGAGTAGCACCCCATGCCCCCTGTGTTCGGTCCCCGGTCCTTGTCGCCGAGCCGTTTGTAGTCACGAGCCGGCTGGAGCGCTACGGCCTCTCGGCCGTCGCACACCGCGAAGACGCTCACCTCTGGCCCGGAGAGATAGTCCTCGATCACGACGGTGTGTCCCGCTGCGCCGAACGCACCGTCCAAACAGCGTTCCACCCACGCTATGGCCTCGTGAACATCATGGGTGACGACGACTCCTTTGCCGGCCGCCAGCCCGTCCGCTTTCACCACAAACGGCTCCGGTTGATTCTCCAGGAAGTCGACGGCCGATTGCCGATCGGTGAATGTGGCTGCAGCTGCGGTGGGGACACCGGCCCGTTCCATGATTGACTTGGCAAACGACTTCGAAGACTCGAGTCGGGCTGCGGCTCGCGAGGGTCCGAAGGCTCTGACTCCTTGCCGCGTCAGGGCATCGACTACTCCGGCTGCCAGCGGGGCTTCCGGCCCAACAACAACGAGGTCAACGTCCTGCTGGTCGGCGAAGGCCGCAACCGCGGCAACGTCGGTCGGTGAGATCCCGTCGACCACCGGCCCCAATTCGGCCAGACCGGGGTTGCCGGGGAGGGAGGTCAGCGTGCTGAGCTGAGCGCTCTGGGCCAGCTTCCAGCCGATGGCGT
>JAHEDM010000287.1 GCA_024641205.1 Actinomycetes bacterium | reverse complement strand
CCCCATCGCAGTCGTCCGTCCGGTCGCCGTAACCAACACCCGGGCCCGCCCCGACGCAACGGCCGTACCCGAGTACACCATGGAGGTACGATCGGCCAGCGAAGCTTCCTCCGACACCGCCCCGGTTTCCTTCTCGACCGGCAGCGACTCGCCGGTCAAGAGCGACTCGTCCACCCTGAGATGGACCGCCCGTACCAGACGGCCGTCGGCGGGGACCAGATCGCCAACTTCGAGCACAACGACGTCGCCGGGAACGAGGTCGGCAGCCGGAATCCGCCGTTCTGTTCCACTCCGGACGACCCGGGCGTCGGGAGCAGTCATCTCCTTGAGCGCCGTCAGCGCAGCCTCCGCCCGGCTCTCCTGCGTGTAGCCGATCGTGGCGTTCATGAACACTATCGCCAGGATCACGCCGGCGTCCACCCAGTCATTCAGGATGACGCCACTAATGAAGGCAGCCACGAGTAACACCCAGATCAAGGCATCGGCAAACTGACCCAAGAAGAGTTGCAGCCGTGACGGTCCGCCAAGAGTCTGGAGGACATTGGGTCCGAGGTCAGCGAGTCGGCGAGCCGCTTCTTCTGCACCGAGACCGGACTGGACATCGGTGTCGAGATCCGCCTCAATCTCCGGCACTGGGAGGGCGTGCCACGCCTTGACCGCTGCGGGGGATTCCTGTGTCGTCATGAAACACCGACTCTAGAAGACGTCTGAGCCGTCCATGTCACCAGCCCTCGTGGCGACATGAGTCTCCCAGGAGGATCCGATCCGCCCCCGTCCATCGGGGTATCCGCCTACCGAGCCGAGTAACCTAACCCACAGGGGATGTATGGAGGTCTCGATGCAGCTGGATCAAACCACCATCGATAGCGTGATACCGCGCCTGCGCCGGATCGAAGGTCAGATTGCCGGCATAGCCCGCATGGTGGAGGCCGACCGCGAATGCCGGGATATTGTTCAGCAAATCGCCGCCGCGTCGAAAGCGCTCGACCGGGTTGCGTACAAGATGCTTGCCGCCCACCTCAAGAGCTGCCTCCTCGACGAAGAATCGGCCACGGCGTCCGGGTACACCCCGGAGGAGCTCGAGAAACTCTTCATGACACTGGCCTGACGGGAGATCGGATATGAAACAAACCCGCTATGGAATGGTCGTCACGACGAGCCAACCGATGGAAGAGGCCGAAGCGGCCCTCCGGGCAAGCCTGGCGAGTGAGGGCTTCGGCATCCTGACCGAGATCGACGTGGCCGCAACACTCAAGGAAAAGCTGGGGGTGGAGCGCGCTCCGTACAAGATTCTGGGAGCCTGCAATCCTCCCCTTGCCAACCGCGGATTGGAAGCGGAAGACGACCTCGGTCTCCTGCTCCCCTGCAACGTTGTGGTGTACGTCAAAGGCAATGAGACCGTCATCGCCGCCCTCGAACCGCAGTTGATGGCAGAGATCACCGACAACCCCGAGCTGCAGGACGTCGCCGCCGAAGCCCGCGGCAGGCTGGAGAAAGCGCTGGCGCGGCTGGAAGCTTGAATCGGGTGCCGGGCCCAAGCCCGGTGCTGCGGGGCGACGAGTTTCTCGGAACCAAACTGGGAAATGTGTCAGGAAAAACCCATCGGGCCTGAACGTCTCCGCTCCGCAGGTCGAATGATTTCTTGCTGGTAGCTGGTAGCAGGAAGCCGGCTGCTCGTCGGTACTCGGGTACTAGCCTCAGTGCGAGAGGAGACGGAGTGCCGGCCAGGATCGTTGTCATAGGTGGAGGAATCGGCGGGTTGCTCACCGCCAATCTGCTTGCGAAACGACTGGATCGCACGCAGGCCACCATCACCCTGGTTGACGCCACGGGCATGCACGTCTTCCAACCTGGATGGCTCTACGTCGCCCTGGACAAGGCCAACGCCCGGTGGTTGGCCCGGGATACCAGGTCGCTGCTCCGGCGTGAAGTCCGTCTTGTCATCGATCAAGCCTCCCACATCGACGTCGCCCATCGGCGCGTTGATCTGACGCGCGGCGATCAGCTCGAATTCGATTATCTGGTTGTTGCCACCGGCGCGGCGCTGGCCCACGATGAGATCCCCGGTCTCCGCCTCGCCACGCACGATTTTTACTCTTCGGCGGGCGCCGAGCGCCTCCGCGAGGCGCTGCGGGGGTTCGAGGGAGGCAATCTAGTGGTTTCCGTTCCCTCCATGCCGTTCAAGTGCCCGCCCGCACCGGTCGAGTTCACGCTTCTCGTTGATGAGTATCTGCGCAAGCGCGGAGTCCGCGATCGCACGAGAATCATCTACGTCTCGCCACTCGATCGTGTGTTCCCGATCGCATCCGTGGCCGGCCTGGTCGACGATCTCTACCTGAGGCATGGCATCGAGGCCCGGATGGGATTCAGGCTGCAGCGAGTTGAGAAAAACACGCTCATCTCCGACACCGGCGACCAACAACCGTTTGATCTCGCCGTGAGCATCCCGCCCAATCGCGGTGCGCCGATCGCCATAGCCTCGGGCCTGGGCAACGAACAAGGGTGGATTCCAGCCGATCCCCGCACCTTGGCCGTTCGCGGGGCCAAGGACGTCTACGTCGTCGGCGACGCAAGTGACCTCCCGACATCCAAGAACGGGTCAACGGCCCACTTCGAAGCACCCCGAGTCGCCGAACAGATTGTTGCCGCAGTCGAGGGCCGCGTCCCGAATCCGGTTCGCTCGCGCTACCGGGGACTTGTCATCTGCCCGTTTGAGGTTGGAGGAGGCAAGGCGACGGTTCTGGCGTTTGACTACGACCGACCCCCTCGACCACTCCGACCGAACCGCTTCTGGCACGCAGCGACCTGGCTCTTCAACCGGACCTACTGGTTGACGGTGAAAAACGGGCGGCTGTAGGAGGAAGTGGAAGGTGGAAAGTG
>JAHEDM010000055.1 GCA_024641205.1 Actinomycetes bacterium | reverse complement strand
AGGCCAAGAAGCTGGTCGAAGAGGGCGTTGAGGCCCGCCTGGCTGCCGCAGACCAGTTCGCCTCCCAACTCGCCGCCCAAGCCGCCCAGGAGTTGATGGCATTCCAGGGGGACGCCAACCTGGCAGCTGAGCGGCGCCGGGCCGTCGTCGAGGCCGCCTCAGGCGATTGAGTCAAAGGTTCTGGTCGGAGCCGGCGCCGCCACTAAGCTCCCGAGCCGATTCAAGGAAGGAAAGCTGTGGCCGAGAAAGTCACCCCGCGCAGCGAAGATTACAGCCGCTGGTACACCGATGTCGTGCAACGCGCCGAGCTGGCCGACTACTCGCCGGTACGCGGCAGCATGGTCATTCGCCCCTACGGCTACGCACTCTGGGAGAACATTCAGAGCGCCCTCGACGGTATGTTCAAGGAGACCGGCCATCAGAATGCGTACTTTCCCCTCCTGATTCCGCTGTCGTTCATGCAACGAGAAGCAGAGCACGTCGAGGGTTTCGCACCCGAACTGGCCCTGGTGACCCACGGCGGGGGCAAGGAGCTCGAAGAACCCCTGGTGATTCGCCCTACCTCGGAAACCATCATCAACGCCATGTTCGCCAAGTGGATCAAGAGCTATCGGGATCTGCCGGTGCTGATCAACCAGTGGGGCAACGTCGTGCGTTGGGAAATGCGGACCAGGCTCTTTCTTCGTACAACCGAGTTCCTCTGGCAAGAAGGGCACACCGCCCACGAGACGGAATCCGAAGCGCGGGCCGAGACCAGGCAGATGCTCGATATCTACGCCCGGCTGGCCGAAGAGTGGGCTGCTACTCCGGTCATACGGGGACGCAAGAGCGAAGCCGAGAAGTTCGCCGGTGCCGTTGATACCTACGCCATCGAGGCCCTCATGGGGGACCGAAAGGCGCTCCAGGCCGGAACCTCGCATTACCTGGGGCAGAACTTCGCAAAGGTCTTCGAGATCGAGTTCTTGGACCGCAACAACGAGCTGCAACACCCACACCAAACGTCGTGGGGCGCCAGTACCCGCTTGGTCGGCATGGCCGTCATGGTGCATGGCGACGACCAGGGCCTGGTCCTTCCCCCCCGCATCGCCCCCCATGAGGTAGTCGTCGTGCCGATCGCAAGGTCGGATGCGGCCGAACGGGCGGCAGTGATCGAAGCCGCCGGTCGGGTGCGAGACGAACTGGCTGCTGCCGGGATTCGCGTCGTGCTGGACGACCGTGAAGAGGTGACTCCCGGCTTCAAGTTCAACGAGTGGGAGATGAAAGGCGTGCCGGTACGTATCGAATTGGGTCCGCGTGATCTGGCCGAGGCCCAAGCCGTTGTTGCCCGTCGCGATCAACCCGGGAAGGAGAGCAAACAGGCTTTTCCGCTCACCGGTATCGCCGGAGCTGTTCGGGAGATGCTCGACGAAGTGCAGGAAGCCTTGTACCAGCGGGCTCTGGCCTTCCAAAAAGAGAACAGCCACCACCCCGCCTCATATGAAGAGATGAAGGATCTGCTGGCTGAGTCCGGCGGATTCCACTACGCCGGATGGTGCGGCTCAGCTACTTGCGAGCAAACCGTGAAGGCAGACACGCAGGCTACGATCCGCGTCATACCCTTCGATCAGCCTGACAACCCAGGCCGGTGCATTGCGTGCGACGAACCGGCCACCGACGAGGTGGTCTTCGCCAAGGCTTACTGAACTACCTAGTACCTGGTATCTAGTACCTTGTCGGTCGCGCTCGGGATGCCGGGCGATGAGGCCGGTTTGCTCGAAACCTGGCTCAGACGAGTCGTGGTTATACTTGTTGCGTGCGCTTGAGTTGTGTGCGCGTGTTTAGCGCGTGTGCGCGTCTCGTCGCGGAAAACCTACGGACGCTACGCGAAGTGGTGGGCGCCCTGCCCACTTTCTTTATGGAGGAACGACGATGAGCCGAGTCCCGGAAGACCTCTGGGAGCTGTTCTACGGCTATTTGCAGGCAGAAGGCCTCGAATTGGATGACCTCGAGATGGTCGGACAGGATCGGGTTGCTTTGCTGCGCGTCGTCGTAGACATGGAAGGCGGGGTCGGCGTCGACCGGTTGGCGGAGACGTCGCGTGGTTTGGCGCGACTCCTCGACGAAGACAACCGGTTCCAAAAGTCGTACACGTTGGAAGTGACCTCGCCCGGCCTCGAACGGAAACTCCGTCGTCCCGAACACTACGCAAAGTCGATCGGGCGCGAAGTGGTGGTCAAAACGCACCAAGAAATAGAAGGCGAGCGAGCGCACCGTGGCACGCTCGAGTCCGCCGATGAAGTGGCATGTGTGATCGCCGTCGATGGCATTGACAGGAAGATCCCGCTCTCTGCCATTGCGTCTGCCCGCACGGTCTTTCGTTGGGAACCTGCAGCCAAGCCTGGCGCCAAGGGCCGGTAGGAGAAATAACCATGAAACTCGATTTTCAAGTGATGGAGGCCCTGGAGCTGCTGGAGCGTGAACGCGGGGTCCCGGTCGACACGATTCTCGATGCGCTCGCCAATGGTCTGGTGTCTGCGTACAAACGTGCCCCCGGCGCGGCCGAGGAGGCGCGGGTAGTCATCGATCCTGATGCAGGCGACATCGTCGTGTATGCCCAGGAGCTCGACGAAGACGGAAACGTTGTTCGCGAGTGGGAAGACACGCCAGAAGACTTCGGTCGGATCGCCGCCCAGACTGCCAAGCAAGTAATTGCGCAGCGGCTACGCGACGCCAAACGGGAGCAGGTCTTCGACGTTTACGAAGGACGCGAAGGTGATCTGATCACCGGCATCGTTCAGCAGGTCGACCACCGCTACAGCATCCTGGACCTCGGCGATGCCGAAGCCCTCATGCCGGGGTCGGAGCGGATCCCCTACGAGCGGCTCGACCGGGGTAACCGTGTCAAGGCGCTCATCATCGAGGTCCGCGGCGAAGCCAAGGGACCACAGATCGTCGTGAGTCGGAGCCACCCTGATTTTGTGCGCAGGTTGCTCGAACTCGAGGTACCTGAGCTCTTGGACGGAACCATCGAGATCAAAGCCATCGCTCGAGAACCCGGCCATCGCACCAAGATTGCCGTGTCTTCGAATGACCCGAACGTCGACCCGAAAGGCGCCTGTGTTGGTGCGCGCGGGTCGCGCGTGCGGCAGGTCGTCAACGAGCTTCGCAGCGAGAAGGTCGATGTGGTCCAGTGGCGCGAGGACACTGCGCAGTTCATCGCAGAGGCGCTCGGACCTGCCAAGGTGAAAGAAGTGCGCATCAACGAGGCGGAAAAAGAAGCCGTCGTGATCGTCAACGATCATCAGCTGTCGCTGGCGATCGGACGGGAAGGACAGAACGCACGCCTCGCCGCCCGGTTGAGCGGGTACCGGGTGGACATCCGCTCGGAAAGCCAGGAGCGAGGCGATGTTGAAGGGGAAGAGCCCGGTCCTGACGGTGGGCTGCCATCTGCACCGGCTGAAGCGGAAACCGAAGGCGCACCAGTCGAAGGTACCGAGACCCCGGCCGAAGAGCTCGAGGTCCAGGAGGGCGGAGTGGCCGTCGATGAGCCTACCGTCGAAGAAGAACCGGAGCCGGAGGCGTCGCAGGACGTTGCCACAGATGAGGCGCCGGAGCAAGACGAAGAACCGGCAGCACCGGCCGGCGAGGGGAGTACCGAGGTTGCCGATGGCGACGTCGGGAAGGAAACGCCGATCGACACCGGTGCCCAGATCGAGGCCGAGTCGAGTCCGGAAGAGGACTCCGACGACGCCGACCAGGCATAGAAGGGCGGGAGAGTGGCGAAGAAGCGCTTATACGAAATCGCGAGGGAACTAGATCTCGAGTCGCGAGAGGTTCTCGAGCGGGCGCTCGAGCTCGGCTTCGATGTCAAGACGGCATCGTCCGGGCTTGAAGACGACGATGCGGCCCTTCTGGCCCTCTCATTCCAGGAGACCTCCACATCGACGTCGGCTGCCCCGGCGGTCGCAGAGCCCGAACCGGTCGTAGCGGAGGAGCCGCCCGCGGCCCTTGCCGCCGAGCCGGCTCCGATTGTGGCCGAAGAACCGGTCGTCGCCGTCGCCGACCAACCGACCGAGGTCGGCAATCTGTCGAGCCTTGCTCCGCTGACCATCGGATCCGGTGCAACATCCGCCATGTTTGCCGAAAGGATCGGCCGGTCGGTCGGGGAAGTCGTCAAGACCCTTCTGCTCATGGGTGAGATGGGAGCAGGCAACGCTCCTATCTCCGACGAAGCTCTTGTGCTCCTCGGCGAGCAGTTCGGTTACCGAGTTGAGGTTGAGGAAGCCGTTGTAGAAGAAATCACCGCCGTCGCTCCCAAGCCAAAACGAGTTTTTGAAGACGACCCGGCCGACTTGGCACCGCGGCCGCCGGTGGTCACCGTAATGGGTCACGTCGACCACGGGAAGACCACACTTCTGGACCGGATCCGCAAGACCAATGTTGTGGCAGGCGAGGCCGGTGGCATCACCCAACACATCGGCGCCTATCAAATCGAGCGGGCAGGCAGGAAGATCACCTTCATCGATACCCCCGGCCATGAAGCATTCACCGCGATGCGCGCCCGAGGCGCCGAGGTCACCGATATCGTGATTCTGGTTGTTGCGGCCGACGACGGCATCATGCCGCAAACGATCGAGGCCATCAGTCACGCCAAGGTCGCCGACGTGAACATCATCGTCGCGATCAACAAGATCGACATGCCCATGGCGGATCCGATGCGGGTCAAGGCTCAGCTCACCGAATACGGGCTGGTTCCGGAATCTCTTGGCGGTGACACGATCACCGTTGACGTCTCGGCCGCTACCGGAGAAGGCCTCGATCAATTGATCGAGATGATCGATCTGGTTGCCGAGTTGGAGGAGTTCACCGCCAATCCGAAACCGCGCGCCTCGGGAGTTGTCATCGAGAGCCAACTCGACAAAGGGCGCGGTCCTGTCGCAACGGTGATCGTCAGGCGAGGGACGTTGAAGCGGGGAGACATTCTGGTGTCGGGCTCGGTGGCCGGACGGGTCAGGGCCATGCTCGACGAGAACGGCCAACAGATCAAAGAGGCAACGCCAAGTACCCCGGTCGTGATCATGGGCTGGGACGATGTCCCGACGGCCGGCGACCTCTTCGATGTCATGGAGAGCGAGAAAGAAGCCCGGGCCAGCGCGGCAGACGCTGAAGGTCGTTCCCGTTCGGAAGAATTCGTCGTCCCGAGTGCAACAGAACGCCTTTCTCAGCTGCTCGAAAAGATGCGTTCGGCCGACGAGGCCGAGTTGCGGCTGATCATCAAAGCAGACGCAAACGGTTCGCTTGAAGCGATTCGTGATGCGATCGTCAAGATCGCTCGCGAAGGAGGCCGCATCACCACCATTCAGGCTTCCGTTGGCGGTATCACCGAGAACGACGTGAGCCTCGCAGAAGTAACCGAAGCGGTGATCGTGGGTTTCAACGTCCGTCCCGACGGCAACGCCCGGCGCGAAGCGGAGGCAAAAGGCATCGAAGTCAGGACCTACCGGGTCATTTACGAGCTCCTCGAGGAGATCGAGCAGATGCTGGTCGGGCGCCTGGCCCCAGACCAGGTGGAGGCTGTGCTCGGTGCCGCGGAGGTGCGTGCGGTGTTCAAGGTTCCTCGGGCCGGGACCGTAGCGGGTTGCTACGTCACCGAAGGAGACATTCTCCGCAACGCTCGAGCCAGACTGATCCGTCAGGGCGTCGTCGTCTACGAGGGCCGGATTGCCTCCCTGCGTCGTTTCAAGGATGACGTGCGCACCGTTGCGGCCGGATTCGAGTGCGGTATCAGCCTCGAAAACTTCAACGACGTCAAAGAGGGCGACATTATCGAAGCCTTCGAGCTGAAAGAAGTCGCCAGACAATAGGGGGCTCATGCACGCCGCCGCCCTGCGGATCGAGTTGCGCATACCCGATGCACATTCGCTGAAGGAGAAACGCGGGCTTCTCAAACCCGTCATCGCCGACCTCAGGAAACGATTCGGAGTATCGGTGGCGGAGGTCGACCACCAGGATCTTTGGCAGCGGGCCACCCTGGGCATCGCCCTCGTAGCTCCCCAGGCCGGTCAACTGCAGCGCCTCACCCATTCTTTGGAGAAGTATTTTGAGCAACTGGACGCTGTCGAGTTCTTGAGGATGGCAATCTCATATTTGGAGGATCCGCAATGAGCCGTCCAACCAGCCCGCGGATGCGGCGGGTGAACGCCATTCTGTTGGAAGCTGTTGCTGATGAGGTTGCCGGACTGAAGGACCCGAGGCTCGGGTTTGTCACGATCACCGGGGTCGACACCGCCCCCGACCTCCGCAATGCGATCGTCTACTTCTCAGTCCTCGGGACCGAGGAGGAGCGGTCATCGACAATCAAAGCTCTCGATTCGGCGGCGTCTCATGTGCGCTCCGAGGTCGGCCGAAGAGTCCGCCTCAAGTATCTCCCCAAACTCGACTTCAGAGTTGATGTGAGCATCGAACACGGCACCTACATGTCCGGTCTGCTGCGGGAGCTTGTCGCTGAGATCCCCGAGGATCAAGACAAGACCGATGATGTCTGAGCATCGCCCGGGGTTTCTGCTCATCGACAAGGAGGGAGGGTGGACGTCGCACGACGTCGTCGCCAAGGTGCGCCGCCTAACCGGCTCAAAGAAGGCCGGACACGCGGGAACACTCGACCCGATGGCCACCGGGTTGGTCGTCGTTGGTTTGGGCAGGGCGACCCGCTTGCTCCGGTTTGTGCAAGACCTTGCCAAGGAATATGTAGCAAGGGTGGCTTTTGGGGTTGCAACCGACACGCTCGACGCGGACGGAGCAATCCTGAGTCGGGAACCAATGCCGGTAACCCTCGAAGACGTCGAGGCTGTTCTCCCTCGCTTCATCGGCCAGATCATGCAGATCCCCCCGATGGTGTCCGCTTTGCGCGTGGATGGCCGGCGCTTGTACGAACTGGCCCGGGCAGGCCAGGAGGTCGATCGGCCTCCCCGGCCGGTTCACATCTATGAACTCGAAGTCGTTGACTTCGCTCCTAGCGACTATCCCGAGGCGACCATCCGTGTCGTATGCGGGAAAGGGACCTACATTCGAAGCCTGGCGGACGACATCGCTCAGGCGCTTGGCGGACGAGCCCACCTCGCTTCGCTGAGGAGGACGCGGGCCGGTTCCCTGGATGTGGAGCTGAACGGATACCGGATCACAGATCTTGAACAAGCGGCCGCAGAAGACCGGCTGGAGACCCTCGTTGTACTGCCTGCGGCGGGTTTGGCAGACTTGCCTTCGATCGAAGTCGACGTGGCTACGGCCGAGGCCGTTCGCCACGGCAGGCTGTTTCAGGGTCCATTCTCTGCCGCCCAGATCGAAGATGACGAGCCCTTCCGGGTGCTTGATCAATTCGGGGAGCTCTTGGCGGTGTACCGGAAGTCGGGTCCCCAGGCGGTGGCTGAGGTGGTCCTGTCATGAAAGTGTTGCGGGGAAACCCGCGCTTGTGGGGCCCGGCCCCGCCGGGAGGGTCGGCGGTGACAATCGGCGTGTATGACGGTGTGCATCGTGGTCACCAGACCGTCTTGTCGGATCTCGCGACCCGCGCCGGCATCTTGGAGGTTCCGCAGCGGGCTGTGCTCACATTCGATCGTCATCCACTTGGCCTGGTTTCCCCCGAGCGAGTACCACGTCTCTTGACCACGATCGAGCAGCGTCTCGAGATTCTGGAGTCGCTCGGGGTCGACGTCGTCGGAGTGCTTCCTTTCGAGCAGGTCCGCGACATGCATGTTGCCGAGTTCATCCACCAGGTGTTGCTCGGCTCGTTGGGAGCCAGGCTCGTTGTCATCGGAACCAATTTCCGGTTCGGCCGCGACCGGGAAGGGGATGTTGGCGCGCTGCGGGAGGAAGGAACCCGGCACGGCTTTGAAGTTGACGCGGTCGAGCTTCTGCGGGGCGACGGAGCGACGGTTTCGTCTTCGGCTATTCGCTCGCTCCTGGCCGCAGGTGATGTGGAAGGCGTTGAGAGCGCCCTGGGGCGGCCATTCGAGTTGCGCGGCCTGGTCGTGCCGGGTGATGGACGGGGAAAGACCATCGGCTTTCCCACCGCGAACCTGTCTTTCTCGGACGAGATGGCGGTGCCTGCTCGCGGGGTCTACGCGGTTCAAGTCAGTATGGGAGACCGCTTGATTCCCGGGGTGGTGAATGTCGGCGTCCGGCCCACCTTCGGCGGCGAAGTCTTGACCGTCGAAGTCCACCTGCTGGGGTTCCAAGGCGACCTGTACGGTCAGACCCTCGGTGTACGATTCAAACACCGATTGCGTGAGGAGATTCGGTTTTCCGGCGTTGATCAGCTGGTGGCGCAGATTGAAGGAGATATCGCTTTGGCGAGACGGCTATTGGGGGAGCGGTATGGCACGTGAGCAGAGATTCCCAATTCCCGAGCCACCTCATGAGTGAGCGCAAACATTTCAGCTCGGGTTCTTCCTACGAACCTGAGTATGGATTCTCCCGCGCACTCCGAGTCGGTAGCCGGGTGCTTGTGGCCGGCACGGCACCTATACCCCATCCCGGCGAAGAAGTCGCGGGCACGGCGTACCGGCAGATGCTGCGATGCGGCCAGATCATTGTCTCGGTGCTCGAAGAGGCGGGCGCCTCTCCGGCCGATGTGGTCCGGACCAGGATGTATCTGACCGACCCGGTCGACGCTGACGAGGTAGGCCGCGCCCACCGGGAGATATTCGGCGAAGCGGTGCCTGCCGCGACGATGGTTGTGGTGGCTGCGTTGATCGATCCGGCCTGGAAAGTGGAGGTCGAAGTCGAAGCAGTCGTGCCCCCGAACCTTCCCGAGGCCGGCCGCTCAGATGAGGACGAAAAGGACGGAAATGTCTCGTAGAACCCTGGGCATCGTGGTCGCCACTGCCGGAGCCGTCCTCGTGCTGATCTCCGCGCTGGCAGACGTGATAGGAATCGGGGATGCGACCGAGTTCGGTTTGCGGCAATTCTCGGGGGTGCTGGGGGGAGTGGTTGCGATGGTGGTCGGAGGGTTGGCGGCTCGCAGACCGCGGCCGTGACCCTGCTGATGAAAAGCATCGTGACCCATCGCACCGGACTCGTGACTATGTCGAACCGGTGCTACACTTCCCACCGTTCCCCTTCCCCTAGCTATGCGCGTGTGTGAATGAAAGACACGAAAACCATCATCGAAGAGTTTGGCCAGCACGACAGTGACACGGGTTCGCCCGAGGTTCAGGTCGCGCTCCTGACGGAGCGCATCAATCACCTCACGGATCATCTTCGTGAGCACAAGAAGGATCACCACGGTCGTCGCGGGCTCCTGATGCTGGTCGGCAAGCGCCGGCGCCTCTTGAACTACCTTCGGCGTGAAGATGTCGAACGGTATCGATCGTTGATTGCAAAACTCGGCTTACGCCGATAGAAGATTTCGGGAGGGCGGCCGGTCGGCCGCTCTCTTGCTCTTGGATCACTCCAAGGGCGACGGGCCCGGGACCCGCCGACGAACTCCGAAAACAACCGACGCGAGGGACGGACGAGTCCAGTTGTCAGTTGTCATCCCTCTCTGTTGAAGAGGCATGACAACTGGTAATTGGCCCGCCCTCCCTCCATACCGAAAGGGAGGTAAGCGTGACCGAAATCACGGTACGCGGCCTCGTGGGCGACAAAGAGGTCGCCATCAATACAGGCAAGCTGGCCGGGTTGGCCAGCGGCGCGGTGACGGTCCAGACCGGGGATACAAATGTCCTGGTTACCGCTACCGCCAACGACAAACTCCGGGAAGGCATCGACTTCTTCCCCCTCACCGTCGACGTCGAAGAACGCATGTATGCGGCTGGGAAAATCCCCGGCTCGTTCTTCCGTCGCGAAGGTCGCGCCAGCGAGCAGGCCATTCTGGCTTGCCGGCTGATCGACCGTCCTTTGCGTCCGTCTTTCGCAGACGGGTTCCGTTGCGAGACGCAGGTCGTATCAACGGTGATGTCCATCGATGGTGAGAACCCATACGACATCATCTCGCTCAACGGCGCCTCGGCAGCTCTCACGATTAGTGGGATTCCCTTCGAGGGGCCAATCGGAGCAGTCCGGCTCGCTCTGAGTGACGGCAGCTGGATCGTCAATCCGACGTATCAAGAGCTCGAGAACGCGGTTTTCGAGCTGGTCGTGGCCGGCCGGCGCAACGCAGAAGGCCAAGTCGACATCATGATGGTTGAAGCCGGCTCCACGCCGGACGGGCTGCGATTGATCGCCGCCGGGCAACCCGCCAGCGACGAGGCAACGGTTGCACGCGGGCTCGAGGAGTCGAAAGCCTACATCGCCCAGACCATCGATCTGCAGCTGGAATTGGCCGCCAAAGTGGAGATCCCGGTTCGCGAGTGGCCATCGGTCGTGG
>JAHEDM010000054.1 GCA_024641205.1 Actinomycetes bacterium | reverse complement strand
GCTCTGCGCAACGGCGCCAGTAGTCGTCGGCGACGGTGAGGCCGTTGTGGTGGTGGTGGTGGCGGCGGCGGTGGTTGTTGTCGAAGCTTCGATGGTCGTCGCTGGGGCCGCTGTGGTTGTGGTCGTTTCGATCGTGGTGCTCGAAGCGGTTGTGGTTGTCGAGGTCGTCGACTCGGCGGGGGTAACCGTCGACCCGGATCCAGAAGTTGTTGATGTCGTCGGAGCCGCACGCTGGCTTGGGGCAGCCTCCGGCGTGGGTACAGGGGGTACGGCATCAGCGGGTCGCAACCAGGCCCATCCTCCGGCCGCCCCGGCACCAACTAACACACCAAGCATCGCCAGGAAATTCCGGCGACTGACTTTTGCATCGCTCACCGGCGGTGACGGTAGCAGCGAAGCACTTGAATCCGTTCCTAGGCCCGACCGCTTTGGGACTTTCGCCCCTGTCCGAGAGCCGCCTCACCTGCCCAAACTCGTCACGAAGCTCGAGGGGACTGCTGAGCAAGACATGTCACGCATCACACCAAGTCGCCATCGGCATATCGGTTCGAGGCGCGAACCGTACCGTCGACCAGCGGGCTACTGAGGGATCAGTCCGTGTTCATCTACTACTTCGCGCAATTGGGCCAGCCCTTCGAGAAGGTCGAAGACCGGGTGTGCCGCCTCCTGAGGGATCTCACCGGTTGGGCGGACGCTGCTTATCGCGACGGCGAGGAGCTCCGCGCCCGGGTCGGCGTGGGCGGCAAGCGGGGATTCATTGCCAAGACGGTGACTTTGGATGTCGGACGTCCGGTTCGAACACCGCACCAGACCACGATTCCCCTCTCCTGGAAGGCAACGGGAGCCCCGGGCTTGTTCCCGCAGATGAACGCAGACTTGACGGTCGCTCGACTCGGACCGGATATGGTCCAACTCGGCTTCAGTGGCTCTTATGAGGCTCCCGGTGGACCCGTCGGCCAGGCCATTGACGAGGCTCTCCTGCACCGAATTGCCGAGTCAAGTGTGAAGGGTTTCGTCGATCGCATTGCCGAGGCTGTCGGCGACGGCGCCGCCTGATCGGCCAAAGCCAATTCAGGCAGCTGCGACTCCATCGCCGCCAACCAGGTGAGCTACCCGGTCAACGAAACTCTTCACGCTCGCTTCAGCAATTCTGTGCAAGACGGCTCGATCGAGCGCTCGTCCCAGCGGCCCAAGCGGGGGCGTGTACGTCCCGCGCATGGTGATCTGGCACAGCTCTGGACCGACCGCGGCCACGATCAGATCGGCGTCTAGTCTCGGAAACAAACCCGGCGACCCCGTTGCTTCCCAGGCAAACGGAATCGTCGTTTGTTGGTCTCCTCGCAACGGAATCCCCGACAAGAGCCGAACGGTTTTGGCCATGGTGGGATGGTCATACCTCAGAGCGATTCTGTCGATCTTGTCCCTGAGATCCTCACCTTCTCGGTACGCTGCGTCTGCAAACGACCCAAGCTGGTTGAGCTGCGCCACCAGAGCCGGTTCGACCGTGCTGAACGGCCGGTTCAGATGCACGAAGTAGTAGACGAACATTGGCGTCTCCCCATTCCCTTCGAACAACCGGGGTGCGCGTCCTCAGATTCCAACATACCCTCGTGACGGTGTTCGCACTACGGCCGATAGTCCCGACCCGATCGGACGAAATTCTCGCCGGACATCGATTACCGCGAAATCCGGCCGCAACCACCGGCTCGTTCACAGCTCGGGCGCGGATGCCACCGATCGGCTCGGGGCGGAGCGTCGATGACCAACCAAGAATCGGTAGAGGGCCACCAGCATCACTGATCCAATCATCGCCACCGATGCGACCTGATACCAGCCCGCAGTTGCGTCGGCACCGGCGAGGGCACCGTGGATCGACACCAACCAGAACAACGCAAAACTGGTCATGTGGATCTGCTTCCACAAACGTTTGGGCAACTTCTTCATGAGGAGCGAGGTGCCCTCGACGGCCAACAGCAGATAGCAGCCCACCACCCCGAAGGCAACCGCTACCGGGCGCCACTCCGATGTACCGGGTATCAGAAGGTCGATCCACGAAAATTCGACGTAGGAATCGAGCATGAGGCCGGCCAGATGGATCGCGACGAAAATCACACTCAGGCCGCCCAGCCAGCGATGCAAAGCGAGAAGCCACGCCGGGCGCCTGCGCTCCTGAAGAATCCCCGTGGAGAGGAAGATGCCCCACATGGTGGCGAGAGTCAGCAAGCCCCAGGCAACCATCCCGGACGAACGGGCGAGGTACCAGTAGATCTGTTCGTTCAAAGGAAGGCCCCCAGACCAGACGAGACCTCGACCGTCCCGTCTTCTTTCACGACCAATCCCGACAGGCCTACGCCGTCGATCAGCTCCAGCGCGTCGAGCGGCGTCGGGGCGAGCATCGCTACCTTGGAGAAAGCTTCGGCCATCCACCCGCTGCCCGCCACGACGCTGGCGGCTGCAACGCCATTGGCTGGACCGTCTCCGGTTCGTGGATCGATGAGGTGGTGTTCGGCTCGTCCCCGGTGGACCCAATTCCGTATCAAGGTAGAAGATGAAGCAACAGCTCCCTCGACCATTCGCACGGCGAGAACGGGCAGATCAGGATTGAAAGGATCCTCAATGTCGACGACCCAGAAATCCGTTTCCGGGGCCTGACCCCGAACCCGAAGATCCCCGCCCAGGTTGACCAGGGCGCCGGCGGCGCCGGCCTGGATCATCTCTTCGGTCACGAGGTCGGCCGCCAGGCCCTTGCCGATGCCTCCCGGGTCGAACCCGGTGCCTGCCGGCATACGCACAATATTGAGAATCGGGTCGATGTCGATTCCCCGACAGCCCGGTGCGGCACCTGCCGTCGGCTGCCAGCCGATTCTGCACTCCTCACCTGCCCCATAGCGATTGGACGTGTAGCCCTTCACCAGAAGGGCAGAGAGCACCGTCGGGTCGAACCAGCCGAGCGTGAGACGGTTGGCTTCCACGGCGGCCGAAAACAGCAAGACCGTATCGTGCGAGACGGCCAACTCTTGCCCGGGCTGCGCATTGAGCCTGCTGACCTCAGAACCGGGGAGAAAGCGGCTCCATTTGATCTCGAGATCCAGCAGACGCTGCTCGGCGTCGTCGAGGAGCCGTTCATCTCCCCCTACCGCGAGGAGGTGAGCCTCGCTACCCATGACCCGCATGCGTCGTTCGGCCGTCATCTGCTCCCACCACTTCTGGTGATGCTCAACGTTTGGCGGATCGGAGTCACCGTAGTCGGCGCAGGCACCGCCGCCACCCCGGAACGGGTCTGCTCGAGGACACTGTATTGCGGCGGGCTCGCCATGAAGGTCCAGGACGATTCGGTCGACGGTGCGGCCGGGGGTGCGGCGACGGCCTGGAGGCCGGCGTTCCAAGCCATCCCCGTCATCATCCCCAGCATGATCGTGGTCGATACTCCAAACACCGCCACCCGCGATGCCTTCGCCGGAACGGTCCGCTTGGGCCGTCCGTTGCTGCCTTGTCCCGTTGCACCTGCCGACCGTCGTTCCTGGAGCCGTCGGATGCGATCCTCGGTTGAAAGGTCAGTCATCGTCGTGGCCCTCGTCTTCGTGGTCGTCGCTCTCGTAGCCTTCGTCGCCATCATCCGAACCCTGACCGGGAGGAGATTGCTCGGCGACGGCAACCGTCACTTCGCCGTTTACGACCGACGCCGTGAATTCGATCAGGCGCGTACCGTCCGTCAGGTTTACGGTCAGGTTGGAAAGATCGGTCCCAACATTCCACTGCCAACCCGGAGCGTCGATCTGGCTTACGGAGAGCGAACTCCCTGTCCGGGCCACCGTGACAACACCAACCTGGGGGATCTCGTAGGCGAGCAGTTCCGGTTGCGGCGTCGCAGGAGCGGGTCCGGTTTCCAGAACCAGGGGGGGTTCCGTGGTAATGGGAGCAGGAGCGGCCGCCACGGTGGGATCGGCCGTTCCCAAGGCTGCGTCGGAAGCGGTGGCGCTCAAGATCCCGAGGTTGGCAGCGGCGGCGGTGGCCCCCGCCAGAAGGACGCCGACTATCGAGGAGGCCGTCACGATCGCGGTGCGGTGTTTCATCGTTACTCCTTCAAACAACTTTCAGTACGGCACCGACTGTATGGAGGAGCGGGTGAGCAGCACCTGAAACTCAGGTAAGAATTGGGCAAAGGTATGACACGGCCCAGACGAAACCTGGCATCCTGCACCTCATGAGAATTCTGCTCGTCGAAGACGACCCATCGATTGCCGAACCATTGGTGGACGGCCTGGAGCGCCAGGGATATGAACTGACCTGGGTCGCGACGGGAGCCGATGCTTTGAACGCGGACCCGGGCGATATGGTTCTGCTGGATCTCGGACTGCCCGATCTGGACGGTCAGGTGGTTTGTCGGAAGCTGCGGGAGAAAACCGAAGTCCCGATCATCGTGGTGACGGCGCGCTCCGATGAGATCGATCGGGTCGCGTTGCTCGAGCTGGGAGCGGACGATTATCTGATCAAACCCTTTGGATTTCGAGAGCTGGTCGCTCGCATGCGGGCGGTTGCCCGGCGAAGCGCCCTCGCCCTCGAGCCGAACCCTGCAGGGCTTCCCGACGCGCCAATGACGTTGGGAGACGTAACGCTCGATCGGAGAACCCGCAAGGTCGCGGTGAGCGGAATCCCGGTCTCGCTGACGCCCAAGGAGTTCGACCTCCTCGAGTTCCTCGCCCAGGATCCTGGTGCGGTGCTCACCCGCGAACGAATCATCGAGGAGGTCTGGGACAAGCACTGGTGGGGTTCAACGAAAACCCTCGACGTTCATATTGCATCACTTCGAAAAAAGCTCGCAGATACAGACCTGATCGAGACCGTGCGCGGGGTTGGCTACCGATTGGCCGTCGACGAGGAGGGGCCGGAAACGTGAACCGGCGCTTGACGCTCTCCTACCTGGCCGTCACCGTTTTCGTCCTGCTGGTACTGGAGATCCCCCTGGTCCTGTTCTTCGCCGACCGAGAAGAGAGCCGGCTTCTCTCGGCCATCGAACGTGACGCCCTCGTGCTCGCAACGATCTATGAGGACGCCCTCCAGAACAACACTCCTTACAGCCTCGATCCGGCGATTGACTACGCGACGAGGACGGGCAGCAGGGTGGTGGTCGTCAACTCGGTTGGACAATCAGTCGTGGATACGGCCAACGAGGCTTACCAGGATTTCACCAACCGGTCCGAGATCATGAACGCTCTCGCCGGCACCATTGAATCGGGAACACGTTTCTCGGCGACACTCGATGGCGACCTGGCATTTGCCGCCGTCCCCGTTGCCTCGGGCGGAGAAATCTACGGTGCGATCCGCATCACGTTCCCTACCACCCAGATTGGTGACCGCGTCCGCCAGTTCTCTCTAAGCCTGGCGGGGGTGGCTGTCGTGGTACTGGCTGCCATCACCGCGATCGGCTGGGTAGTTGCTAGGTCCGTGACCAGACCGATCGAGCGCCTCCGGCAAGGTGCTCTCATGGTCGGTGAGGGCAACCTCGACGTTGAGGTTGATGTGGGGGATGCTCCGCCTGAATTGTCTGAGCTGGCGAAGACATTCAATCACATGGCCTCCCGTCTCCAGGAACTGCTCAAACGCCACCGGGAATTCGTCGCTGATGCATCCCACCAGCTCCGCACCCCGCTGACCGCTTTGCGGTTGAGACTGGAGAACATAGAAGACTCGATCCAACCCGAAGCCGAGAGCAATTTTCAGTGGGCGCTGCGCGAAACCGACCGGCTCGGCGAGGTGATTAACCAGCTCTTGGAGCTTGCGAGGGCGGAGGAAGGCGAAAAGGAACCGACGGTGATCGAGGCTACTCAGCTCATTCGAGACCGCGCCGACACCTGGTCGACCGTCGCAAACCAGTCTGGAGTCGAGCTGGTGGTTGACGCCCCGCCTGAGACCTGGATCTCCGCGGTTGAAGGGACGGTCGAGCAGATCCTCGACAATCTCCTCTCGAACGCATTGAAGGTTGCCCCTCCTCACTCAACCGTGACCCTCCGGGTCATACCTGCCGGGCAGACAGTCGAGGTCCACGTCATCGATGAGGGCCCAGGGCTGACGGAAGCGGATCGCGTCAATGCCATGCAGCGATTGTGGCGAGGAGCGGCTGAAGGGACGGGCCTGGGCCTGGCAATTGTCAACCGGTTGGCCGAAGCGTCGGGCGGAACCGCGCGTCTGGACTCCGCCGCCTCCGGGGGCGTGGACGCGGTGATCACCCTCATCTCTACGCAAAGCACGAACCCACCTTCGCGACGCGCCCAAAGACCATCCACGAACCGACAACCCGACCGGACCTAACCCAAAGGTGGCGAATCTGCGCTGCGCGCGGTCCTGGCCAAGCGCCGGGCTTCTCGCAGAGGTTCCGGGGTTCGATTGGCGGCGGTTGCCAGCAAGACCACGCTTCGAGCCGTCTCGGGAGACGTTCTCCATCCGGCGTGGACGGCCAACGGCCTGCTATCAGACCTCGTGCGCACCCAATACCCGACCAGGTCGTCACCGAGGAACAGCAGGCCGGTTGCTTCCCGGGCGTCCGACTGCGGCCGGTCGCCGGTGGCCAGGAGTGGACGGTGCGTCACTCCGATCGTTGGGATTCCCAGCACCGCTCCCAGGTGCAAAGCCAGCCCGGCCCGGCGTGGGTGATCGCGCCCGGTGGCGTTGACGAGCAGCACATCAAATGGCTCGCTCAGCGCCCGGACGGCGGCCTCGAGAAGCGGACCCTCGCGGAGCGCCAGGTACCCACTCCGATAGGCTCCGCCCGCAACGCCCGTCACGGTGGCCCCGGCAATGATGCGACCGTCCCGTACCACGGACGCGCCTGCCCACCCGAAATCCCCCTGTGCTCCGGGCCCGCTGCCCCCTCGCCCGAAGCACACGAAGACGCCCCCGGTGGCTAAGCCTTCTGGAGATGGGTACCACGGATCCGGGGCGATCGCGCCCACGGCTTCCTGGAGGCGAGCGAGCTCCGTAACAGTGGTTGGCCAGCTCATCTCGCAAGCGTAAGCATGCAATCCGGCATTTACACTCTGGGCGACGCCCAATCGGAGGGACCTTGCTGGAGGCCGCGAAATCCGCATTGCAGAAAGCCGAGCGACCGGTCACCTTCTCGGGAGCAGGCCTCAGCGCCGAATCGGGTGTGCCGACTTTTCGGACGGCACAATCAGGACTGTGGGCCGAGTACGACCCGATGGAGCTCGCCAGTCCCGAGGGCTTCGCAGCCGATCCCGCCCTGGTCGTTGATTGGTACAACCAGCGCCGGCGCACCATCGCTGCGGCTCAACCGAACCCTGCCCACATTGCGATGGCCCTGCGAAACGACATGGTGCACATCACGCAGAATGTCGACGATCTGCTGGAACGGGCCGGAGCAGGCGATCTCGTCCACCTGCACGGTTCGATCAACCGGGATAAGTGCAGCGCCGGATGCGGCTACCGCGAGATCGTCGACATGGCTGATCCGCACTCCCTGCGACTCTGCCCACGCTGTGGCCATTCGATGCGTCCCGATGTTGTCTGGTTCGGCGAGCAACTGCCCAGAGTCGAGTGGCTGCGCGCCGACGAACTGGCCGCCCAGGCGGACGCCTTCATCGTCATCGGAACCAGTGCCCAGGTCTATCCCGCCGCAAGACTGATAACCACGGCCAGGACAGCAGGTGCGACCGTCATCGTGGTCAACATCGAACCCGATTCCGCACCCGGCATCCACCTCACCGGTCCGGCCGGCCTGATCGTGCCCCAACTCCTCAGCTAGTCGCGCCTGATAGGGAGGAAGTACCCCAGCGCCACAAACCCTGGATGAAGTTGAGACGGTCCCCCCTTTGGGGGGAAAGTACCGCAGCGGCGCAGCCGCTGCGGTAGGGGGGTCTTCCGGCAGCGTCCCACGACGAACGAGGAACTACTTCTTGGCGGCTTCGTAGTAGGGGTTGGAGCCGGAGGCGTGATCGGTCACATCGATGACCTGAGCAATCTCCGGAATGGCGTCCTTGAGGATCCGTTCGATCCCCTGACCGAGCGTGACGGCCGCCATTCCGCACCCCTGGCAACCGCCCATCAACCGGAGGTATACATCGGCACCCTCGACACCGACGAGTTCGGCCGCTCCGCCGTGGCCGGCGATAGCCGGATTCACATGGCTGGCGAGCACCTGCGCCACCTGGTCGGCCAGCGGACCGCTCAAATCGCCGACCGGGCCGCTGCCAATGGTCGGGCTGGGGCTGTTGGGGTTGTTCATTGCCAGGCCCTGGGCCGTGAGGTCCAGGGAAGCACCGCGCAGGTTCTCGATGTCGTTTCCGGGAACAGCGATGATGAGATCCCCATGTCGATCGAGGTGGTCCGTGGCGGGGCGATCGCCTTCCGGGACGAAACTCAGCTCGTAGGCAAACTGATTCCCCCGGATGCCCGTCACTTCAACCAGCAACGCATACGCTTCGTCCCCCGGCTCTTGATCGCGAATCTCGATGATCTTGTCGCGAGCGATTTCCGAGACAGACAGGATGTTTTCGTCGGTCATGCAGCCTCCGTAGGGATGGCATGGTAACCGGATGTCAGTTATGCGTCATCCAGCAGCCAGCAGCCAGCGAAAGGTCGAACATTCTCTTGGCCGGAAGCTGGGAGCGGAGAGGTCTTCCCGCTGGAACCTGAGAGGGCTGGAAGCTGTCGCGTAAGCCCCCCGGTCGGCCATCATGACGTCATGTCCCGCGCCCTTTTGATCCTCCCTACCGGCACGTACCGGGCGGCCGACTTCATCGAAGCGGCCGCCGCGCTGAATGCTGAGATCATCGTTGCATCCGAAGAGAACATGGTCCTCGCCGATCAACTGGGAGATGACTTCCTGCTGATCGACTGTTCCCGGCCGGATGAATCGGCCAGGCGAATCGTGGAGTTGGGCGACCGGCAACCTCTCGACGCCATCGTCCCAGTCGATGATCAAGGTGTGCTGATAGCAGCCCTGGCAGCTGAAAAACTCGGCCTGAGCCACAACCCGCCCGCCGCCGTTGCAGCCACTCGAAACAAGGTAATGCTAAGGAGAGCCCTGGCTGAGGCCGAGGTTCCCCAACCGGCGTTCGAGCTGGCCGGTCCACCGGACGATGTCGCCGCGCTCGCCGAAGTTCTCGGGTATCCGGTGGTCCTCAAACCCTTGTCGATGTCGGCCAGTCGCGGGGTAATCCGCGCAAACGACGCCGACCAGGCGCGAGCCGCAGCTGAACGTATCAGGAGAATCCTGATGGTCGCCGGACAGAATCCCAACGAACCGATTCTGATCGAGGAGTACGTCCCCGGCGTCGAACTGGCCGTCGAAGGCGTTCTACGGAGCGGGGAGCTCAAAGTTCTGGCCTTCTTCGACAAACCCGACCCTCTCGAAGGTCCCTACTTCGAAGAAACACTCTTCATCACCCCGTCCCGCTTGCATCCCGAAATGCTCGACGAGGTGGAACGGGTGGCCGCTCGGGCCATCCGGGCGATGGGATTACGGGAAGGGCCGGTCCATGCCGAGCTGCGCGTCGACGGGAACCAGGTGATTTTCCTCGAGGCTGCCGCCCGCTCAATCGGGGGCCTGTGTGGGCGATCCCTTCGTTTCGGATTGCTCGGCACGCCGCTCGAGGTCGTTCTGCTGCGCCATGCGCTCGGACGACCACTCCGCAAAATCGAGCGGGAGGATGCGGCATCCGGAGTGATGATGTTGCCCATCCCGCGGACAGGCGTTCTCAGGGCAGTTCACGGCACCGACCGCGCCCTCGAGATTCCGGGGGTCACTGAGGTTGACATCACGATCCCGCTGGGTCGCCGGGTCGTGCCCCTTCCCGAGGCCGATCGCTACCTGGGATTCTTGTTCGCACGAAGTCCCACCCCCGAAGATGTGGAACAAGCGCTCCGCCAGGGGTTCGCCTGTCTCGACATCGTCATCGACGAAGGCTGACACCGATTCGACCGACCCGGCGATCCGGGAACACCAGCCGGGCCAGAACGCCGATTCGCGCACCGAGCGAGGCGGCGGCGATAATGCTCAGCATGAACCTGCCGCGCTCATCCGGGATACTCCTTCACCCCACCAGCCTGCCGGGACCGTACGGAATCGGCGACATCGGCCCGGCGGCCCATCAATGGCTCGATGATCTGGCTGCCTCGGGATGCACGCTGTGGCAGGTTTTGCCGCTCTGCCCCACCGGATATGCCGACTCGCCGTACCAGTGCTTTTCAACGTTCGCGGGCAACGTGTATCTGATCAGCCCGGACAGCCTCCTCGCCGAAGGTCTCGTCACGGCAGAGGATTTGGCCGATTGTCCCGAATTCCCCGAAGGCGAGGTCGACTACGGCCCGGTGATCTCCTGGAAGCTCGCACTTCTCGATGCAGCCCTGGAAAGGTTCAAGAGCGGACGCTTCCGGCAGCATCATGATGAATTCGAGACATTTCGGATCGCTAATC
>JAHEDM010000053.1 GCA_024641205.1 Actinomycetes bacterium | reverse complement strand
GCCGGCACCTGGCATCTGGCACCTGGAAACTGGCAACTGTCTACACCAGAGGCAGCTGGACAAATTGGGCTTCCTCGACCCCGTCGAGATTCCGCACCGCCTCGACGATCTCCGGTGAAAGCGGATGGTCGATGTCGATTCCCATCATCGCCGCCGCACCGGTAACCGAGGACCTCCCCACCACCATATTGGCAATATTCACGTCGCGGGTACCGAGGAAGGTACCGACTCGACCGATCAGACCAGGCACATCGGCGTTCCGCACGATCAGCATGTATTGGGAGAGGGGTAGATCGAGTTCATACTCGAACATCTCGACCAGCATCGGCGCCCTCCGGCCGATGGTTCCGGCCAGCGAGATCTCTCTCCCGCCCACGGTTCCTGTGAGCCGAACCAACGACACGTACTCGGTTGACTCAGATGAGGACTCCTCAGCAACGGTGATACCGTGCCGTTCGGCCAGAGCGGGCGCGTTCACATACGAAACCGCCGCCGAACTCACGGCCGAGAGAGCCCCTTTCAGGGTTGCCAGGCCAAGCGGATGCACCGGGTACTCGGCCAGGCGGCCTTCGATCCGGACGGTCAGCCGATCCGGCAGCCCCCTCGCTACGCCGACGAACACCCTCCCCAGATGCTCGGCCAGTGGCAGGAAACGCCGAACCTCGTCGGCAACTTCCGACCCTATGTCGACATTCACTGCCGAAAGCACCAATTCGCCTCGCAAGGCACCGGCCACTGCTTCGGCTACGTCGATGCCTGCTTTGTCCTGTGCCTCTCGTGTCGATGCCCCAAGATGGGGTGTAACGACAACCTGCGGCAGTTCAAACAGAGGGCTCTGCGTGATCGGCTCTGCGGAAAAAACGTCGAGCGCAGCTCCTGCCACGCGACCAGAACGGATCGCCTCGGCCAACGCCGCTTCGTCGATAATGCCGCCCCGGGATGCGTTGACGATTCGGACTCCCGGCTTCATCTTGGCCAGGGTTGCTGCGTTGATCATGCCCGCCGTTTCCTCAGTCAACGGCAGGTGAATCGTGATGAAATCCGCCCGGGCATACAGTGTGTCGAGGCCGTCAGAGAGTTCGATTTCCAATTGTCGAGCCCGTTCGGCCCCGACGTACGGGTCGTGAGCGATCACCAGCATCCCGAAAGCCTGCGCTCGTTTCGCCACAAGCGATCCGATCCGTCCTAGACCGATGATGCCCAGTGTTTTCCCGTGGAGTTCAACACCCTGATACGACTTCCGGTCCCACACTCCGGATCGCAGCACGGCGTCGGCACGAGGAACATGGCGGGCCTGGCCCAGTAGCAGAGCCATGGTGTGCTCGGCCGCCGAGATGACGTTCGCCTGGGGGGCATTGACGACCAGGATTCCCGCCGCGGTGGCAGCGGTCAGGTCGATGTTGTCTACCCCAATCCCCGCCCGACCGATCACCTTCAGGAGGGGCGCCCCCTCGATCATGGCAGCATCCACCTGAGTGGCCGAACGGACGATCAATGCCTGCGCGTCGGTCAGCAGCCTCAGCAGTTCGCTCTGGTCAAGACCGACTCCGCTCACTACCTCGCAATTCGCCTCTAGCGCCTCAATGCCGGCCGGGGCGATCGCTTCTGCGACAACGACTTTGGGTGTCATGAATGCCTCCTCAGCATGAAGCATTGTGGCGCTTCGAATTCGACCGGCAAAAACCGATGTGCAACCATCCGGCAATCCGCCGCATAGAGTGGACGTTGAAGCCGCCGAGGAGGAGCACCATGGAATGGCCAGAATGGTCACCGGACGTCGTGGTTGCCGCCACTGACGGATCGGATGGGAGTCTGCGGGCCGCCCACGTGGCCGCCAGCATCGCCAAGAACAACAATTCCAAGCTGATCATCATCACCGTGGTCCGACCTCCCGAGGGATGGTGGGGAATTGGTGGGGCGCCCCCAACCGCTACCGCGCTCGCCAAAGCGCTCGACGACGCCCAACACGGCGTACTGGACCTGACCGTGAAGGATCTGGATACCGAAGGTATCGAGGTGCAGACTGTCGAGGAGCTCGGAGATCCGGCCGCAACGATCATCGGCTTCTGCTCCGAAGTCGAGGCCGACCTGCTGGTCGTTGGCAAAAGAGGCGCCGGCCTGATCGAGCGTTTCGTCATGGGTTCTGTTGCCGATCGTCTCTCCCACTACGCCCATTGTCCAGTGCTGGTGGTCCCCTAGAAAGCCGACCGAATGAGCGAACCGTTCGATAGTTCCCGGGATCTTGGCTTCGCCTCAAGAGGATCCTTCGCCGGGGTCCCGGCGAGGTCCTTGACGAATATCAGTGACGCAGGAGTTGTCATCCTGGGAGCACCGTTCGATTGGGGCACGTCATATCGAGCCGGGGCACGGTTTGGACCAAAGGCCATCCGCGAGGCCGATTATCTCGGATTCGACGGCTACCGCCCACACATACCAACCGGCATCGACGCCCTGAGCGTGCTGAAGGTCGTCGACGTCGGCGATGTGCTGGTCATCCCGGGCGCGGTCGAACAGAGCCTGGACCGCATTGCCGATGCAGTCGAGACGGTGGCCGTGTCGGGGGCAGTGCCTGTCGTCCTCGGGGGCGACCACACCATCACCTACGCAAATGCAACCGGGTTGACGAGAGTGTTCGGCTCAGGAAACGTCGCCCTGATTCACTTCGACGCGCACGCCGATACCGGTGAGACCCAATACGGACAGCTCTACGGTCACGGAACCCCGATGCGACGACTCATCGAATCCGGTGCCGTGCCGGGACACCGCTTTGTCCAGATCGGTCTGCGGGGCTATTGGCCGGATCCGGAGACGTTCGCCTGGATGCGTGACCAGCGCATGCGCTCGTACACCATGCAACACATCTCCGAGCAGGGCCTGGAGACGATCGTCGATGAAGCGGTGCGGTATTCGGCCACCGATGCCGAAGGGGTCTTTCTCTCAGTCGATATCGACGTAGTCGATCCGGGGTTTGCGCCGGGGACCGGAACACCCGAACCGGGTGGTCTGACATCGCGGCAGATCCTCGACACCGTCCGTCGCCTGGGACGTGACCTCAACGTGCTGGGCGCCGATGTGGTGGAAGTGGCCCCGCCCTACGACGGCCCCGGCCAGGTGACGGCCTTTCTCGCCAACCGCATCGTCCTCGAGATCCTCAACGGCATGGCAGAGCGCCGCGTGGATCGCGGCTGACGGCTCGCCCCGGCATCGCTATTTCTTGAGCGAGTTGAAAAGAGCCAGCGCGGGGAGTCCGAAGGCGAGCGCCGCAGCGACCAGACTTATCGCTCCGGCCGTTGCGTCGGTCTGGGAATTGAAAGCGAAGATCACGGCCACCCAGCCGGTCAGCATGCTGCTCAGTATCAAGAACCACAGGATGGTGCTGATCGACTTCATCAAAGCTCCTTCTGGGTTGTTGACTGAGACGCTACACGGCGATCCTCATGCAGAGTGCTCTAAAAAGGCATTCTCGCCCCGACGGTCACGGTTCAACCGGTTGGTAAATCACCTGACCATATAGCTCGTTGTTGGCCGAGATAATGGCCCGGCGGCCTTCTGTCGACAACAGCCAGCCCGCGAAGGCATCGGCTGCCGATTCGACCGGCGAGTTGTCGACCACCGTGATGTGGTACGGATTGACGAGCACCGGGTCGACGGCCAATTGAACCAGCCCGAGGGAAAGGACGGGGGCCGCCGCGACAAAGGCACCGAGTTCGGTGAGGACGAACGCCTGCCGCTGATCTGCTACCTGCAGGGTCAAACCCATCCCCTGTCCTGTCTCGATGTACCAGGCCATTTCATCAGGTTCGACGCCTGCTCGAGTCCAGAGTTCCCGTTCCATCTGATAGGTCCCAGAACCGTCGGATCGGCTGACGAACCGCGCTCCCCGGCGAGCGATTTCCCGAAACGCCTCGTCAACGTCTGAAGGCAATTCAGAGACCACATCGGCCGGACCGGCCAAAGCAAAACGGCTCTCCATCACGGACTCGTATCGAGATGCCATGCCATCGGCTACGAACTCAGCCTCGAGGTCGGGAGCGTGTGTCAAGAGAACGTCTGCCCCCCCTCTCCTCCCTAGCGCGATGACCTGCGCAGTAGCCTCGCCGACCACACTCAGCTCAACGTCGGGGTGCTCCGCCTCGTAGCGGGAAACGAGCTCATCGAGAATGCCACTGTCGACCAGCGTGGTACCTGCTGCCACGATCACCCTGGCCGGGGTACCGCAGGCGCTCAAGCTCAATATGGCGATTGCAACAAGGAGCCCGGTCCGCTTCATCGGGGGATGATTCGGGCAGCAGTGGCCTTCACCGCAACGATGACCGGGGCGCCGGGTTGAAGATTCAGGGCCTCCTGGGAGCCGGGAGTGATAAGGGCAGCAATCGGAGAACCAGCATCCACGATCACCTCGATCAACCGACCGGTCTCCCGGAGGACGGATACCGTGCCCGCCCACCGATTCCGGGCCGACCCGGCCGCTGCCTCATGACCGGGGAACAACGTTACCGCTTCCGCACCGAAGAGCACCCGGGCCCCGACTCCTTCTGCGAGGTCGCCAAGACCCCACACCTGCAACGGCCCGACCCGGATCGAACACAGCGGACCCTCGCGATGACCGGTGACGCCGTCGAGGACGTTGGCTACACCCACTGCTCTCGCCACTCGATCGTCAACGGGAAGCGAGAAGACCTCGGCGACCGGGCCTTCCTGCAAGATCGTCCCACCGACCATCACCGCCACCCGCTCACCCAGCACGGCAGCCTCCTCCCGGTCATGGGTGACGATGATGGCTCCCTTGCCGTTCAAACTATCCACCAGGGCAGCCGCGACGGTCATCCGATCGGCGATGTCCAATGCGGCCAGCGGTTCGTCGAGCAGCACCCAGGGCTCGGACCTGGCCAGGGTGCGCGCCAGGGACAAGCGTTGCCGCTCGCCTCCGCTCAGGGCGCGGGCCGGTCCTTCATAGAGGGCGGGATCCAGGCCGAATCGGTCGGCCAGAGTTCGCGCCCAGGCCGCCTGCTCGGGGTTGAGACCCAAACCCAGATTCCACCCGGCCGAGCCCCGGAATACATGCGAGTGCTGCGGCTGATAGGCGGCGACGACGGTCGGACCACCCGGCACCACGCCGGCCAGGAGACGCAACAAGGTGGTCTTCCCGGCGCCGTTTGGACCGAACACGACCAACCTTCCACCCGCCTCTACGGACAGCCGCGCAACGGAAACGATTGAGCCGTCTTCGGGAAACCGGAGGTTTTCCGCCACAAGCGCCGACATCAATGCACCCGTTCTCGAAGTTGCAGCCATGTCAGCGCTCCGTTGATCATCAAGGCCAACACCATGAGAATGATGCCGAGGGCCAAGGCAGCACCGAATTGTGCCTGGCGGGCTTCCTGCACGATGGCCGTGGTGAGGACCCGGGTCTCACCCTCGATGTTCCCCCCGACGATCAGGACCGCCCCGACCTCGGAAACGACCCGGCCGAAGGCGGCGGCCACCGCCGCGGCAACCCCGGGCCACGCTTCGCGAACCGCGATCCATCCGGCGGCAGTCTTGCCAAGGCCAAGCGCGAAAAGCTGCTCACGAGTCACGGGCGACAAACCCCCCACTGCACCGGCAGTGACTCCGGCCGCGATCGGTATCGCCAAGAGCGACTGGGCGATCACCATCGCCTGGGGAGTGAAGAGGATTCCCCACGAGCCGAGCGGACCGTCTCTCCACAGCAGAAGCAGAATGAGTAAACCGGCCAGAACTGGGGGCATGCCCATCCCCGTGTTGACGGCCACCAGGAGAGGAGTCCGCCCTCGAAAGCGACCAAGTCCCAGGGCCGTGCCAAGCGGGACGCCGAGCGCCACCCCGATGGCGGTCGCCAGCAGCGATACCACCAGCGTCAGCCAGAGCACCCCCCGCAACTCGGTACCGAATTGGGAGAGCAGCCGAATTGCCTCGCTGAGGACGTCGCCGATGAAAGACATCAGAAGGTCAGCGGATCTGGAAGTACCAGAGCCAGGCGATCACTCCGACAATGCCTGCGTAGAGCGCGAATTTAAACAGTTTCTTGAAGAGCCACCATCCGACCAGCACTGCCGCGCCGATCCCCAGGAAGAGAGGCAGTTGTTCCATAGGCGACAGCCTAACGCTCAACTTCCCAAGAACGGGGCGGGCGTCAGGCGCGGAACTACCAGGTGCGCGGCTCGCAGATCTTCGGAGCTGTACTGGCCTCGCTCAACCGCGACCACCGTCATGCCTGCGGCCCGGGCAGCCTCGATGCCTGCCGGAGCGTCCTCCACTGCGAAGCATGTCTCCGGTTTGACCATCAGGCCGCTGGCAGCTGCCAGAAAGAGATCGGGGGCAGGTTTGCCGGTGGCAACCTCATCTCCCGCAACGATGAACTCGAAATAGCTGCGCAATCCCGTGGCCGCCAACGACCTCTCCAACCGTTCCCGGGGACTGGATGAGGCCACCGCCATGGTGGCTCCACGACTCTGCAGGGCATCCAGCGTGTCGGAAGCGTCTTCGAACGCCTGCAAATGCTGGTCGAACAACCGGAACGTGATCTCGGAAAGCTCGGCCCAGAAGGCGGCATGGCCGGGCAGCTCTCCCCGGCCGGAAAAGTGGAGGTGAGCGTCTCGATCGGTCCGGCCCGTCAAGAGAGCGATATCTTCGTCGGTCAAGGTGATCCCGTGTCGGGCCAGGACCCGGCGCCAGGCGCTCCAAGCCAACCGCTCTGAATCCACCAGAACCCCGTCGCAGTCGAACACAATCGGCCGCACTAGTCCTCGGCCTTCTGGCGGAGCATCGTGGAAACGACTTTCGGGTCGGCCTTGCCTGCCGTTACCTTCATGACCTGACCCACCAAAAACCCGACGACTTTCGGATCCCCCTCCTTGAGCCGTTGGTACGCCGCAGGATGTTCGGCCAGTACCCGGTCAATCTCGGTTGCCAGGGCACCGGTGTCTGAGATCTGGATGAGATCACGTTCCTCGGCAACCTCAGCCGGGCTCCCTTCACCGGCCAGGACCCCGACCAAGACCTGTTTGGCGGCCGTTGATGACAGGTCGCCCGCGGCGTACAAGCGCTCGAGTTCGAAGAGGTACCCGCCGGTCAACGGAGTCGCTCCAAGATCGACTAATTCACGCCGCAAGAAGGCGGTGACTTCGCCGGTCAGCCAATTGGCCACGGTCTTGGGATCGGCACCGGCGGCGACGGCACCGTCGAACACCCCGGCCAGGTCCGAGCCCCCTGCAACCAGCACGGCGATCGAGGCGGGATCGATACCGAGAGCGGCCCAGCGCAAACGGCGGGCGGCCGGGAGTTCAGGCAGAGCATTTCGAATGGCTTCCCGGCGAGTGTCATTGATCTCGATCGGAACCAGGTCCGGCTCCGGGAAGTACCGGTAGTCCGAGCTCTCTTCCTTCGATCGCATCCCGCCGGTGACTCCCGCCCCCTCATCCCAGTGGCGGGTCTCCTGGAGAACCTGCTCGCCTGCCTCGAGGGCGGCCGTTTGCCGCTCGATCTCGTAGGCAAGTGCCCGTTCGAGCGAACGGAACGAGTTCATGTTCTTCACTTCGACCTTGGTACCCATTTCCTGGGTCCCTTTGGGTCGGATAGAAACGTTGCCGTCGAACCGCATGCTGCCTTCTTCGAGCTTGGCGTCTGATACGCCGAGCGCAAGGACAATGGTCTGAAGTTCCTGGGCAAAAGCCCTAGCCTGCTGGGGGCTGGAAAGGTCGGGCTCGGTAACGATCTCTACCAGCGGCACACCGGACCGGTTGAAGTCGAGCAGGGAATGATCGGCGTCCTTGATCCGGCCTCCACCACCGACGTGGATCATCTTGCCGGTGTCTTCCTCCATGTGAACCCGGTTGATCCTGACCCGGGAGACCACGCCGGCGACCTCGATATCGAGGCGTCCCCCTGAACAGACCGGCACGTCGAACTGAGAGATCTGGTAGTTCTTCGGCTGATCTGCATAGAAGTAGTTCTTCCGGTGGAACTGGGATCGGTGGGCAATCTCGCAATCCAGCGCCAGCCCGATCGCCACGATCCACTCGATCGCTTGCTCGTTCGGAACGGGAAGAGCGCCGGGCAGGCCCAGACATACCGGACAGACATTGGTGTTGGGATCCGCCCCGAATTGAGCGGGACACCCGCAGAACATCTTGGAAGCGGTGGCCAGTTCGACATGGGTTTCTATCCCGATAACGGCCTCATACTCCATGATCGGCCTCCACCATGGGCGGTCTCCGATTGTTCCAAGCAGAAGCCCGCTCGACCTCAGCCGCCACCCGGAACAGGACCTCTTCACCGAGCGCCGGCGCCATGATCTGAAAGCCGATCGGGAGACCGGCGCCGTCGATCCCCACCGGAACTGAGATGCCGGGAGTGCCGGCCAGATTGGACGGAATAGTGCACACGTCGACGAGGTACATCGACAACGGGTCTTCGGTGCGGGAACCAAGCTCAAAGGCTGTGATCGGGCTGGTGGGCGACACGAGTACATCGACTCCTTCATACGCCCTGGTGAAATCCTGAATGACCAGGGTCCGCACCTTCTGCGCCTGCCCATAGAAAGCGTCGTAATAACCGGCCGAAAGCGCATACGTGCCGAGCAGGATTCGCCTGGTTACCTCCGGGCCAAACCCGGCCGCGCGAGTTCTGGCCGTCATCTCTTCAACGGTGGCGCCATCTACCCGCAATCCGTATCTGACACCGTCAAACCTCGCCAGATTGGCCGAGCACTCGGCGGGAGCGATCAGGTAGTAAGCCGAAAGCGCGTACTCCATCGACGGCAGCGACACCTCACTGACGATCGCCCCGCCTTCGGCCAGCGAGTCAACAGCGGAACGAAACGCCGACAAGACCTCAGGGTGGATGCCCGCGCCGGACAACTCGGCGACCACGCCGACCCGGAGACCGGACACTCCCTCCCCCAGCAACGACCGGTAGCGCGGATACTCGCCGCGATAGGAGGTGGCATCGAGCGGATCGTGTCCGGCGATCACCTCGAGCGTGGCGGCCGCATCCTCAACGGTTCGGGAGATCGGGCCAATCTGATCAAGACTGGAGGCAAAGGCGATGAGGCCGTAGCGGGAAACCAGCCCGTAGGTGGGCTTCATGCCGACCACGCCGCACAGGGAAGCCGGTTGCCGGATCGAACCGCCCGTGTCTGAACCGAGCGCAATCATGGCCGAACCCGCCGCAACGGCAGCGGCCGAACCGCCCGAAGATCCTCCCGGCACCCTGGTGGTATCCCACGGGTTGGCCGATGGGCCGTAGCCGGAGTTCTCGGTGGATGAACCCATCGCGAATTCGTCGAGGTTGGTCTTGCCGACGATGATCGCCCCGGCGCTCTTGAGGGCGGTGACTGCAGTGGCGTCGTAGGGAGGCACATACCCGGCCAAGATCTGCGAGCCGGCCGTTGTCTGCAAGGCTGCAGTGACCATGTTGTCCTTGATAGCGACGGGAATGCCGTGCAGAGGTCCCACCCACAGGCCGTTGGCCTGGGCTTCGTCGGCCGCCGCGGCGGCCGCCCGCGCGTTCTCGTGGTCGATAGTCAAGTAAGCATGCAATTCGGCTTCGGTGAGCGACGCCCGATCAAACGTCGCTTCAAGCAGCTCTCGCGCACTCAGTTTTCCGCCGCGCAGGCCTGCAGATGCCTCAGCCAGCGTCAGATCGGCAGGCGAGCTCATTCCGCCTCCAGGGTCGGCGGAACCCGGAAATAGCCATCCTCGGCCTGAGGAGCCTGTGTAAGAGCCGTGTCTCGCTCCAACGGGGGTACCACCCGGTCCGGACGGAACGCATTGACCATGGGCAACGGATGAGAGGTCGGTTCAACTCCTTCCGTCGGGAGCTGCTGAACGAGGGCGGCGTGTTCGAGGATTCCGCCGAGCTGGCGGCCGATGCGCTCGAGCTCCTCGTCGGACAGGTCGATCCTGGCCAGGCGCGCTACATAGGCGATGTCAATGTCGATAGCCATGCCCCCGATTGTAGGTGCGCCCCGCACCGACTCCATGCAGACCCTGCGTCCCATGTTTCACAGCCTCCGTGCATAATGTCGTCTCATGCACCGTCCCACCCTCGGCGTCATCTCGCTCGTCCTCATCATCGGTGGCGCCATCCTGATGCTGCGACCGATCGACGGGGATTCCTACCTGGGCGCTATCGGGGTTCGTTCCGGGCTGGTGCTCGGCGCCATCTGGGTGGCTCTTCCCAACATCCGGCGGGCCCCCCACTGGCTGCTGTACGCAGTTGCGGTTCTCGCTGCGGTCCTGATCGTGCGGCCCCGCCTCGTGCTCTATGCGCTGCCGGTGGCGGCGGTGGTGGCCATCGTCGGCGCAACCTCCCGAGGTGGACGCAAGCGCGCATAGGGACCGGGCAAGGCACGGCCTGGTTTGGGATCTCCTCGCATCTGCGCCTGGACGCTTTGGAATGGGTGGGCTCTCAAACACCCAGGCAGCACCCGATCAGGTCTGACTGTTGCGTTCGGGATCCGGCTATGGCGACTGCCGGTACGGTGATTGCCAGCTGAAAGCGATGCGCTCCGGGAAACCGACAAATCGATGCAGACCGCCGCCGCTCGTCATTACGAGAATCTCGCTTACACCCTCCGCCGTAAACTCGTGCCGTCCCCAAGACTCCGTTTCCAGCCGACCCCGTCAGGCCAACCCGACCTCAACGACCAGCCCGCGGTGATCCGACCCGGGCACC
>JAHEDM010000052.1 GCA_024641205.1 Actinomycetes bacterium | reverse complement strand
GCCAAAGACGGCGCAGAGGGGGTGCAGCCTCGCCAGACGGTCTGGAAAGCAGTCTGCCGTTTGCCTGGTGGATCGCCGCCCCCCTCCGTCGAGCCCTTTTGGGCTCGACTCCTCCCCCCAGATTCGCTCACTTCGTTCGCCAGGGGGAGGGAACAAGGCCTATCCGAACCAGCTTCGCCACAGCCGCACGAAGAAACCAGGACGGCCGGGGCGGGGTAGATCAAGGAGCACCGCCTCTTGCAGGTCGATGGGCAAATCACCGATGAGGGCATACCCACCCGCATGAGATTCCCAGGCGTAGACAACCTGGCCCGGCTGAAACAGGCGCTGGTACTTCTTGCCGGCCACCTCGGCAACCGGGGCATCCTCCAATTCGGGAACGGTAACGGTTCTCCGAGAGGCGATGACCGTGAACGAGAACACACCGTCTGAGTAGTAGGCGACCGTCGAACTCTCCGGCCCAACATAGGTGTCCAGGCGGTCGAACCCTCCCACCCGAGCCGGGAGCGCCTCTTGGTCGATGTCGCTGAAATCAACGACTTCGACGGCTTCGGGTGTGGCTTGCCGAACGGTCGCGTCGATCGACTGGGGCTCTTCACTGAATGAGACGAACGAACTCGAGCAGTACAGGGAGCGGTCGCTGTTTCGCACCTCGGAACGGAGCAGGGCCCCGGTGGCGTCGTCAAAATGGAGGGTCACCCTCTCGACATCGCCCTCCATAATTGTGACAATCTGCACCGGCCGCTCCAGCTCTCGCGCCGGGCCGGCATCAAGTGCCGCATACTTCTCGCTCAATTCCCAGTCGGCAGAACTGTCGATCCGGATGGCCTGTACGGTACCGTCCACGGCACGCTGGTACAGCTCACCGTTGGCGGATACCGATTCGCTGCCGCTGGTCCTCACCCACAATTCGCCATCAGATCTCGTAACCTCGACGAACTGGGCAACGGTGCCGTCCGGTGTGTCACAAACGACGAACACCTCACCCGAGTATTCAGACGCCGTTGCTCTTTCGAGGTATTCACCAAGATCTGCAGCAAAAGCCGGCACCGCCTGGCCAACGACGGTGACGATGGTGAGAACGGCGGTGATGAGCGATCGTTTCACTCGATGGGCCCTGCCACTCTTTCGAGCACGGGCATAGGAGTCCTCGGCGTCATAGCCGGTTCGAGCGACGCCCGGGCTCCGTACTGATCAGACAGTTGATCGAGGCGCACCTCCAGAGTGGTCGGAGGCGCAAGGATCGTGGCCATACCGACAAACAAAGCAAGGATGGCAGCCGCCGCAGCAGCAATCCAAACGGGCGGCCTCCGGGTCATGTGCACCACGTCTCCGAGTTCTTCTTCGGCCGGTCTCGATCCTGCAGGTAACTCCAGGAGAGGGAGGGATCGGACGGCTGCCCGCGCGAAGTGGAGGCCGTTGAGCTCGTCCTCACAGGCCGAGCAGGTGGCCAGGTGCTCGTTTACCTGGGTCCGTTCGCGTTCGGAGAGTTCCCCATCGAGCAAGGCAGAAAGAAGCTCGCTTGGGTGCATCACTGCAATCGCTCCTTCAACATCTTGCGCCCTCGATGTATGCGGCTGCGGACCGTCCCGATGGGCGCCGACACTGTTGCGGAGATCTCGTCGTAACTGAGCCCGACAATGTCGCACAGCACCACCGCTTCGCGAAAGTCGTAGGGAAGGTCGAGCAGCGCAGCCTGGATGTCTTCGCCGAGCCGCACCTTCGCCAGGACCTGATCGGGGGCGGGAGAAGCCAGGCTGGAAAGGCGGTCGAGCTCATCGGGGAGTGCCGCGGTCGGCTTGCGCGTACGCCGTCGTACGTCGTCGAGAAAGGCATTTCGAGTGATTCGCCACAGCCACCCCTCGAAAGATCCCGGCTGGTACCCCGCCAGTCCCTTCCTGACCCGAAGCAAGACCTCCTGGGTGAGATCGGCCGCGTCGTGTGCATTGCCGGTGAGGCGGTATGCGAAGTTGTAGATCTTTCGCCCATAGGTACGAGCTACTTCTTCCCAGGTCAGCGGTGCATCGTCAGGCACGCGCACTACCTACTGAACGCACCGAGATACGATCGAGTTCCCAGGGCGCGTCTGAGCGCAACCAGGACGGGACCGCCGCGAAGAAACGAAGGATTTAGGTGTCTTGGGCATCGCCGGGTGGCTCTTCTTCGCCGCCCTGCTCAATGCCCTTGCGAAATTCCTTGGCCGACGCGCCTAGTGACCGGGCGAGGTCGGGGAGCTTCCTTGCTCCGAAAAGAAGCAGCAGAATCACCAGGATGATGATGAGTTCGCCGCCACCAAGTCGTCCAAACATGGATGTCTCCTTTGACCATATCCTACTGGGAGGTCTGCCTCTATACCGGCAGGAGCTCCTGCGCGACAATATCCCACCCGGCCGCAGAACACCAACCGAACATGAGCGGCGAAAAGCTCAGCACCAGGTCGGTCACCCCCAGCGCTCGATACTCCTCGACTCGTTCCCTCACTTGTTGCGGGGTGCCGACCAGGCCGTAGCCGGCTACGTCCGCCGGCAAATCGTTCTGAACCAACCAGGGCGCCTGCTGCCGCCATTCCTCAAAACGACGGTCAACGTCGCGCTCGTTTTCGCCGACCAGCGCAACCAGCCCGAGGCTCTTCCGTACCGTATCCGGATCCCTGCCAACCTCTTCACACGCTCGCTCGAATTCGGCCTTCTCGCCCGCGTACCGCTCCGGTGAGTAGCGCCCGGATACGTTCCACACATCTGCCGATCTGGCGGCGGTCCGCAACGCGCGCGGCCCACCCCCCGCCACGAGTATCGGAACGGCGGCCTGGGCGGCCTGCGGCAGGTTGGGAGCGCCATCCACCCAAAACCGCGGCCCGGTCACGGTGGCGCGTTGGTGGGATGTCATCTCACGAATCAGGTTCACGGCTTCTTCGAGTTCGACCAAGCGGTCTCGCGTCACAGGAAACTCAAGCCCTGCAGCTGCATACTCTGCCTGATGCCACCCCGCACCCAACCCAAGCACAAACCGGCCTGCGCTCAAACGGTCCAAAGATGCCGCTGCCTTTGCCAGGACCGAAGGTGGCCGGAAGCCGACCGCCAGAACCAGCGTTCCCAAGGTTGCCCGATGGGTGGCTTCCGCCAGCGCAGGCAAGACGACCATGGCATCGAGCTGGCTCCCGGGCCCGGGAGGGCCGCCGAGCAACTGGAGGTCCAGGAAGTAGTGATCAGAAACCCAGAGGGCATCAAAGCCCACCGTCTCGAGCGTGACTGCCAGATCTCTGAGATGCGGCCAAGCCGGCAGGCCCATCCCACTGTGAACGCCGTGAGGTAGGGCGACCCCTACCCGCATCGAAGCTTCACTCGAGGGAGAGAGCGTCGACGAACTTCTGGAGACGTTCGCGGGTGACAAAACGGATGCGCGGTTCCCGCTTCTCACGTTCGTACACACCAAACGGCGAAAACTTGTCGCTGATCAACAATCCACGGTCGGCGCCGGAGCTGACGAATTCCATGACGAACTGTCGCATGGTTACCTCATCGACCTCCGGGTGATCGCCGGGTTGATAGGGGTCTTCGCGGAGATACGTTGTCGACCCTGACTTGGTCGCCTTACGAGCAAGTGGGTTGTCCGTCGATGTGACGGCGTACCCAAAGAGCAGCAACAACGAGTGCACCATTTCCGCCGACGTCATCGTGGCCGGATCAATTCCCTGGGCGCGCAGACCAACGGCCACGGCCTTGGGAAGACGCAGCTCATTGCCGATCGGCCCCAACGTGTCGGCCCGCTGATCGGAAGCCAGACTCGGCGCGTTATGCAGGAGCTCATCGGAGAACTGCTTCTCGAGGGGATCGAAGCCGATGTGCCCGAGATGAAGCGAAGGGGCGGCAACCATCGGTGGAGGTAGCACCCCAGGTTCCTCGAGCGATACGCTACCAATCCGACGAGGTTCGCCGCCCCGACCGGCGAAGGCCACCACTGTGGTCACGCCGTCGATGGGCAATTCGTGACGCTTCTCTCGCACGACTTCGACAGCCTCATTGGTGAGCAACTCGCCGAGCACCTCATCGATCTCGCCCTCCGGCAGAGGCACATCGAAGATCACCTGGGCTTCCTCGCCGCGCACATGGAATTCGGAGACCCTGGGACGGGGCCGATCTGCATCGATGCCGGTCGCCACTTGTGCCGCTTCAACCTTGGCACGTAATGAGTTGCCTCTCCGCTTGGCGAGCATGGCCACGGCTCCCAAGACGAGGGCCAGGATGATCAGGAAAACACCTAGAAAACCGAGGTCCTGCACGCCACTCCCTTTCTCTGGTGACCAGCCAATGCTAGTGCTGGACTCTGAAGATCATCGGAGATCATTCCTAAACGGCCGTCGCGCCAACGCCAAGACTTCGAAACGGTTTCGAGACCTAGGAAACCCGGCGTGCTGCGACGGACCGTTCTTTGCGAATCCGGCGGCGTTCTCGTTCAGACAAACCGCCCCAGATTCCGAACTTCTCGCTCTGAGAAATCGCGAATTCGAGACACTCTGCTTTCACTTGGCAAGCGTTGCAGATTGCTTTTGCTTTACGCGTCGACGCTCCGCGCTCAGGAAAGAACAGATCCGCGTCCGCTCCCCGGCAATTCGAGTAGTCCTGCCAGGCAAGATCATCGACCGCAAGGGCATCCATCAGACTGCGGTGCACGCGTGCACCCCCCTTACCTACGTGTAATTACACGCATGTAATCAGCCCGCGCGCGCGCTGTCAAGGCGGTTGGCCCCGAAAAGCAAGACAATTCGTCTGTTTCCGGATTCGGATTGAATCCTCCTTCGGACGCGGACGTTGGAAGAAGGCTCGCTACTGGTCACTCGTTCCACCTCTCCGCTTCGCCGCCGGCAGCCAGATTCGGGTCTCTGCGACAGGCCGGACAGGCGAGGCGGAAAGGGAACAAAGGCCCTGTTGCCCTGGGCCGAAGCCCAATCCCCGGCTGCTAGCTTTGGGCAAACCTGCAATCTCGTGCTTGGAGGCTCGTAGTGACGACCACCGACAAGGGCACGGACCGCGGCACTGTCAACCGCCGGCGGCCCTGGGCGATCGAGTTCTATGGCTCGGCCGTCGGGAAGAAATGGGTGATGGCCATCACCGGCATCATCTTCCTCGGCTACGTATTCGTTCACATGCTTGGGAATCTCAAGCTCTACCTTGGTACTGATCCGACCGGGATCTTCGCCATCGACCACTACGGCGAATGGTTGCGTGAACTGCTCGAACCGTTTCTCCCCCGCGAAGGCGCCTTGTGGATCTTCCGGGTGGTGCTCACAGCATCGGTCGTTCTCCACATCCATGCTGCCTATTCGCTGACCGTCACCAACTGGAAGGCGCGACCGACGCGCTACCAATCTCCGCGGGAATACTTGGTTGCCAGTTACGCGTCCCGGACCATGCGGTGGTCGGGCGTAATCGTCGGCGCCTTTGTGGCGTTCCATCTCTTGGACCTGACGATCGGCACTGCTAATCCGGATTTTGTGGCGGGTGACGTGCACGCCAACCTGATCGCCAGTTTCAGTCGACCAGGCGTGGCCATCTTCTACATGGTGGCCAACCTCCTCCTCGGCCTCCACATCTTCCACGGAACCTGGAGCCTCTTCCAGAGCATCGGCTGGAACAACCCTCAATTCAACGAGTGGCGCCGCTGGCTGGCGTGGGCATTCACCGCGGTGATCGTCATTGCCAATGTCAGCTTCCCGCTCACGGTGCTGACCGGTCTGGTCAAGTGAGAGGGGGATGGTGATGCAACTCGACGCAAAAATCCCGGAAGGTCCAATTCAGGACAAGTGGGACTCTCACAAGTTCAACGTGAAGCTGGTGAACCCGGCCAACAAGCGCAAGTACGAGATCCTGGTGATCGGCACAGGGCTGGCGGGGGCATCTGCCGCCGCCACGCTCGGGGAGCTCGGGTACAACGTAACGGTCATCACGTACCACGATTCGCCTCGCCGGGCCCACAGTATCGCCGCTCAGGGTGGCATCAACGCCACCAAGAACTACCACGGGGACGGCGACAGCGTGTACCGACTTTTCTACGACACCGTCAAGGGCGGAGATTATCGATCGCGAGAAGCCAACGTCTATCGCCTGGCCGAGGTCAGCAGCGACATCATCGACCAGTGCACGGCTCAGGGCATCCCGTTTGCCCGCGAGTACGGCGGTCTCCTCGACAATCGATCCTTCGGGGGGGCACAGGTTTCGAGGACGTTCTACGCTCGCGGCCAGACCGGACAACAACTCCTCCTCGGCGCATACCAGGCGCTGGCTCGCCAGATCAAGCTCGGCAAGGTCAAGCTGCATGCCCGCACCGAGATGCTCGATGTGGTCATTCACGAGGGACGGGCGGTCGGGGTCATCACACGCGACCTGGTGACCGGCGAGATTCGGGCCCACTCTGCCCACGCCGTCGTGCTGGCTACCGGCGGCTACGCCAACGCCTACTACCTGTCCACCATGGCCATGGCGAGCAACGCAACGGCCGCCTGGCGAGCGCACCGCAAGGGAGCGCTCTTCGCCAACGCCAGCTTCACCCAGATCCATCCAACCTGCATTCCCCAGAGCGACGACACCCAGTCAAAGCTGACCTTGATGTCAGAGTCGCTCCGCAACGACGGACGGATCTGGGTGCCGAAGAATGTCGGCGAGGAACGTCCGCCGGGCCAGATCCCAATGGAGGACCGCGACTACTACCTGGAGCGCAAGTATCCGGCGTTCGGCAATCTGGTTCCGCGCGATGTGGCCTCTCGCAACGCCATGACGGTTGTGGAAGAGGGTCGCGGGGTCGGACCACGCAAGAACGGTGTCTATCTGGACTTTGCTGAATCGATCGACCGACTCGGAAAAGCAGTCATCGAAGAGCGGTACGGCAACCTTTTCGAGATGTACGAGCGAATCACCGATGAGAACCCCTATGACGTTCCCATGCGGATCTACCCGGCTCCTCACTACACCATGGGCGGTCTGTGGGTCGACTACAACCTGATGACGACCATTCCTGGTCTGTACTCGATCGGCGAGTCCAACTTCTCCGATCACGGCGCCAACCGGCTCGGGGCCAGCGCTCTGATGCAAGGACTGGCCGACGGTTACTTCGTCCTGCCGTACACGATCAGCGATTACCTGGCACCCCTCCTGGGCACGCAACCGGTTCCGACCGATCACCAGGTCTTTGCCGAGGCAACCCAGGAGGTCGACGATCGAGTACACCGGCTGCTGTCGGTCAACGGCAGCCGAACGGTGGACTGGTTTCACCGCAAACTCGGCAAGATCCTGGAAACCCATGTCGGGATGTCGCGGAACGAACAAGGCCTGCAAAAGGCGCTGCGGGAAATCCCTGCCTTGCGGGAGGAATACCACAAAGACGTCCGGGTGCTGGGCGAGAACGAGTCGTTCAATCAATCGCTCGAGAAGGCGGGCCGAGTCGAGGACTTCTTCGAGTTGGCCGAGTTGATGGCACTCGACGCCCTGAACCGGCGGGAATCGTGCGGTGGGCACTTCCGGGAGGAGAGCCAGACGCCAGAAGGAGAAGCTCTTCGCAACGACGACGATTATGCGTACGTGGCGGCGTGGGACTTCACCGGGGTCGGCGAGACGCCCAACCTCATCAAGGAGCCGCTCGAGTTCGAGTACGTGGCGCTGGCGCAAAGGAGCTACAAGTGAACATCACATTGCGCGTATGGCGCCAGGACACACCGGACGCTCCCGGACGGTTCGTTGAGTACGACGCACCCGACATCGAATCGCACGCCTCGTTCCTGGAGATGCTCGACGTTGTCAACGAACGATTGACCGACAAGGGTGAGGAACCCATCGCATTCGATAGCGACTGCAGAGAGGGCATCTGCGGGATGTGCGGGCTCATGATCAACGGGCTCGCCCATGGCCCCCAGCAGGGCACGGCCACCTGTCAGCTCCACATGCGCAAGTTCAAGGACGGCGATGTCATCACGATCGAGCCGTGGCGAGCAGCCGGATTCCCGATCATCAGAGACCTGGTGGTCGATCGCAGCTCGTTCGACCGAATCATCGAGGCCGGCGGCTACATCACCGTGCCGACCGGCAGCGCCCCAGATGCCAACCTGATTCTGGTTCCGAAACCGGCCGCCGACGCAGCCATGGATGCGGCCGCCTGCATCGGATGCGGCGCCTGCGTCGCCTCGTGCCCGAACGGTGCCGCCCAGCTGTTCGTGGCGGCCAAGGTGGCCAACCTGAACCTTCTCCCGCAGGGCCAACCCGAGCGCTGGACCAGGGTGGAAGCGATGGTCGACGAGATGGAGAAGTACTTCGGGTCGTGCACCAACCACGGCGAGTGCGAGGCGGCCTGCCCGAAGCGAATCTCGATCGACTTCATTGCGATGATGAACAAGGACTACATCAAAGCGAAGTTCAAGAACCGCCGGATGGCGGGGCAAGGCAGCTGAAACCTCCGGCGCGAGACCGGCTGCCACTCAATGGGATCTCCGCAACGGATCAATAGCCCTATTGCGGCCTCTTCGCTGAGATAGTAGGTTCTCGGTGGGGTAAGACAGCGCTACACAAAGTTGGAGGAACGCTGATCCTCCAACCGGCAATTCGGGCGGTCCAAAGCAACTGAAGGGGAACTTCGGACACGCTGTGCCGGAATCATTGGTTATGCAGACCGCTACGTTACTTCGAGCCCACAAGAAGCCGGTGGATTTCGTGGTGCCGGACCGGAGACGCGATTCCGGAGCAACCCTCGTCGAGTTCGCCATCGTGGTGCCCCTGCTCCTGCTCTTGATGATCGGAATCCTGGAGATCGGCATCGCCTTCTACGAGTACTTGACCATCGAACGGGCCACTCTCGAAGGTGTCAGAACCGCCTCCTTCACGGGTACCACCCTGGACGCGGATTGCCAGACCATCAATAACGTCGTGGAAGCCTTCCCCGGTGGGTTTGTGGACCGGATTGACCGAATCGAGATTTTCAAAGCCGACGCCAACGGCGACCAGCTCCCGGGCGCCACCAACATCTGGAGATATCGGGCCGGCACCGATCCGCTGGATTGCGCCGCAGGTTGGAACACCATCGAGCTTTGGCCCGCGACGTCCCGCCAGACGGTTGCCGGCACGTCGCCGGGGTTTCCTCCTCTCGACATCATCGGGGTACGGATCCGGCTGGACCGCGAGTGGATCACCAACTTCCCCCCGTTCACGGGCACGTACCGAATTGATGAAAGCTCGATCCTGCGGATGGAACCGGAGGTGTTCGAATGATCAAACGCTTCCGCGGTCGATTGGAGCTCAAAGAAGAAGGTGGAGCGGCGCTCGTGTGGATCGCCGGTTCGATGGTGGTCTTGCTCGCCTTCTCGGCCATGGCCGTCGATCTGGCCTGGATCTACCTCAACTCGTCTCGACTGCAAAACGCGGCGGATGCAGCGGCGTTGGCGGGTGTCGTGAACATTCCCGGGTTCCCGGATCGAGCCCAATCCGACGCCGAGGATGCGGCCCAGGCGAACGGATATCCGGTCGGCGGCTTCAACTCGGTGACCACCACCCCGCTCAGCGATACCGACCTCGAGGTGACCATTTCCACCTCAGTTCCGACCTATTTCCTGAAAGCGCTCGGAATCGGAACGTTCACGATTTCGCGCACATCGACGGCCAAGTATGTGAAACCGGTTCCGCTGGGGAGTCCCAGCAATTGCTTCGGAGTGGGGTCGTTGAGCGACGTCGACGGATGCACGCCCGGCGCCCAACAGAATTACTGGGCAGCCATCAACGGCCGCTTTACCGCACGAGAACACGGCGATCCCTTCGCCACCCAATGCGACCGCGCCGCGTCGGAAGGCATTTGCACCGACAGTACGAACGACGGCACCGGATCACCCTGGGACACCAATGCGAGCGCATTGAATGCGCAGTACCGCCCGGCGGGTTATTACTACGCGGTCGAGGTCCCGGAGGGCAAGACCAGCATCACCATAGAGATCTTCGACGCCGGGTTCAGCAACGGCAGCCAACCCGGAGACACTGAACCGCTGCGGTACTCGGCCGGCGGCGGTGTTGACATGATTTATCAGGTGTTCGATATCGACACCACGCCCCTGAATCCCTATGACAACGCGCCGCTGGTGGGATGCCGGAGAGAGATCAGTTCTCCGTCGTCGGTCGAACGGAACCACTGGGTCGATCTCTGTACGGTCTTGAATCCGAGGCCGGGGATCTATGTGGTCAACGTTAGGAGTGTCGGTTCTGGCGGCGGCAGCAATGGATATGGCCTCAATGTCGTGTCGACGCCCGCAGGAGCGCCCGATCCCCGCCTCTTCGGCATCAACGACATATCGATCTACACCAACCAACCGAGCGCAACGGGGAATCTGACGATCGCGGAGATTTCCCCGGAACATGCCGGAAAGGTGTTGGAGTTGAGCTTTTTCGATCCGGGCGAAGACGACGGGGATGCCTTTATGACGGTGCTCATGCCCGATGGAACGCCAACCGACTGCTGGTGGGTTTCCCACAATCAGGACGGGATGGTCACCCGTACGGGCGGACCGGGTGTCTGCAAGATCCAAACGGCCGATGCTTCGCTGCCGACCAGCAGCAAGTCGCTCTTCAACGGGCAGTGGGTGACCGTCACGATCGATATCCCGGACTCATATAAATGCACGGCCAACTGCTGGTGGTCTGCTGAAATCGAACTGAACAATCCTCACGACCGAACAACCTGGACGGCCAGAGTGATCGGCAACCCCGTCCGACTGATTCCGAA
>JAHEDM010000051.1 GCA_024641205.1 Actinomycetes bacterium | reverse complement strand
CAGCCGGTAGAAAGTCACCAACATCTGCACCGCCGGGGATGCCCGAAAGGGCTCCAACCAGATGACTGGGAAGCCACCTGCCGATGGCTTCGATGATTCCCAAGATGGGCATGACCAGCAAAACAACGATGGTGACCATCACGGCGCCGAGGACGTTCTTGGCGCGGCTGCTTGCGGCCGCCACGACGGCAACGACCATCGCCAGATAAAGCAACCCAAGCCCGATGCCCACCAGGGTTCCTGCCACCGGCAGGTTCCCGATCAGTACCACCGTCTCATACCAAGCAGCCAAAGCGCCCAAGACGAAGGACGCTCCAACAGCTAGGAAACTGATGACCAGGCGAGGCATGAGAATGTCCCACACTCGCGGAACTCTGGTGCGCAAGAAGACACCCATCTCCGGTTTCGCGTCAAAGGCGAGCGACCCGGCCGCGACAACGACGGCGACCAGCAGCCCTAGCTGGGAGACATTCGAGACGTACTGGATCATCCCGTCGGCGGGGACGGGGGGCGGGAAAGTCACTTGAACGCCGCCACCGAATCGTTCGACGATCTCACCCACATAGCGCGCCGATAGCGGCCCCAGCAAACCGAAGAACACATAGACCCCGACCAGGGCAATCCAACGCTTGGTTCGAATCAGGCGGAGCCATTCCAATCTCCAGAGATTCATGAGGTCAGCTCCAGGAAGACCTGCTCGAGCGTGGCGGCCTCCGGACCAAAAGAAACGATCCGGACGCCCGTCCCCGCCAGAGTGTTCGCCAGGTTCTGCTCAGCGGCCTCGACCGAATCGACCGAGATCCGCAACTCTTCCGGGCTCACCTCTTCGACGGACCGCACCCACGAAGCGCGGCGAAGCGTCACGATCGCCTCCTGGCCCGGAGGCCGAACACGGAGCCGGTAGGTGGGAACAGCGCTGCCTACCAGCAGTTCGCTGATAGGCCCCTGAAACAACAACTCCCCCGTCCGCAAGATGCCGACGGTGTCGCACACCTCCTGCACATCGCCAAGGATGTGGCTGCTGAAGATCACCGTTGCCTCGCCCCGCAACCTGGCGACGAGATCGAGCACTTCTCTCCGGCCGGCCGGGTCGAGCGCTGATGATGGCTCGTCGAGCATGAGCAACGTTGGATGCGCCACTACCGTCGAGGCAACCCCAAGACGCTGCAGCATCCCCCGCGAATAGCCACCCACCGTCCGCCCGGCCGCGTCGGCTAGGCCCGCTTGTTCCAAGACCTCGTCGACCCGGCTGGCGGGTACCGAAGGATCGGTCAACGAACGCGCCAGGTCGACAACCTCCCGGCCCGTCAACCAGGCATCGAACTGAGGAGTATCGGGCAGGACGGCCACTTTGGCCCACGCCGCGTCAATCTCAATAGTTCCCGAGGTGGGTTTGCGAAGCCCGGCCAGCACGCCGAGGAGCGTGGTCTTGCCGGCTCCGTTTGGTCCGACCAGGCCGTAGACCGAACCGGATGGAACTCGCAAGTCAACGTTGCGGAGGGCCACGGTCGGCCCGTAGTCCTTTCGCAGTTGATGGGTGCTGATGATCATTCGACGCGCGGTTTCCGGCCAACTGTTAGGTAGATGATCCCGCCCAGAGGCACCGAGATCACGCAGATGATCGCCCAGGCCCATTTGGGGAGGTACTCAACCTCGGAACGGGATACATCGACAAGGCAGTAGATCAGAAAGGCGGCCAGCAGTACAAACAGCGGCGCCAACGCAGCCCAGGGAATGTCCTCCATCAATCTGCTCCTTGTCGCTCCCTGTCAAGCTAGCGGCAAGCTCACCGGGTCCGACTCATGCATTTGTCAGGCCGGAGGAACCAGCGTTCCTGCGAAGACCTGCCAGGCCAAAGCCGACTTGGCGAAGAGGCTGAGCAAGATATAGGTTCGCTCCCCGGTGAGGTAATTCTTCCACCGGCGAACCTGCTTGTACTGGGCCCATTGCGTCAGAGCAAAACTGTTGAAGAACACAAAGAGTGAGAAGAAGATGCCGTACACGAAGCCGGGTGGCTGGGCTTCGCTCCCCGGCGAAGCCAGGTAAACGCCGATTGCTATCCAGGGCACGATACCGAGCAGGCTTCCCATCCAGAACGGCCACAACGAACCGCCCGGCTCCTCGTACCGTTCCTGCACCGAACCAAAGAAGATCATGCCGGCGTTCACTCCAAAGAGAGCAATCAACGCGGCAATGTTGGTGATGCCGGGCAGCATGGCGATCAGGACGATCATCACCGACGACGAGAGCGAATACTCGATCCATCGGAAATGGTTCTGACCCCGCGACAACTGGTCCCGATACCGGCCCGCCGCCACGCTGGCGATGAGGAAGTGGAAGAACGCAGACAGGAACAGGAAGGCAGCAACTCCCCAAGCGATAGAAAGGTCGAACAGAGTGGATGCTGCCCCTACCGGCGTTCCGGGAGGGCCCTCGGGAAACGCTGCCGTAACGGGCAGCGTGAAATCGGTAGCCAGGGCTACAACCGCGGCACCCTGAACGGCATGGAGGGCACCCATCACCCAGTTCCACGTTCGGAGCCGTCGGAATGCGGCGTCGGTGACTTCTACAGACGATGCCATCTTTGTCCCTCCGTTGTTTCCCTCTCTACGAAGTCGTAGAGCCGTGCGGATGAATCGATTCAGACGAGCATATCGCACCGGTGCTGAAAGACTTCTTCACCATCCTCAGGGCGAGCCCGGCCGTTACAGTAATGGAACCACAGGAGCCCGCCATGTCACAAGTTGCCACGATCGATTTTCATGTCACCTGTGATTGCAACCAAGAGTGCACGTATTGCTGGGGTCCCCAGGACATCGAAGCGGTCGACACCGCAGCGGCCCTGGCAATCGTTTCCAGAATCTCCGACGGACCGGCCCGACGTATCGTGTTCACGGGAGGAGATCCGCTCAAACGCCCGGATATCGGTCTCTTGATCCGAACCGCCAAGAGTGCAGGACTAGAGGTGGCGGTTTCAACGACCGGTGACGAATTGACCGAGTCCTTCCTGGCAGAGCACGGATCGTTCATCGATCTCATCTCCCTTCCGCTCGATGGGGCATCGGAAACGATTTCGAGCCGCACCAAGAACGAAGGGCATTTCCTGGCGGTGGTGGCGGCGATGGGTCTCCTGGCCGGCTACCCCGACATCGACGTGAAGGTCGCGACGCCTGTTACCCGGCATAATCTGGCCGACGTTCCCAACATCGCCACCCTGCTCGACCGCTGGGCGGCCCGCCTGCGCAACCGGATGTTCTACAACGTCTTCCAGGCATATCCCCGAACGATGGCGGCGGATGTCGATTGGGAGCAACTGATCGTCACAGACGCCGAATTCCAGGCGCTCCGAGAGGAGGTGTCTGCGGGCGAACATGCCTATCCGATCAACTGGCTGAACCACGAAACCCTGGACAAGCTGTACGTCATGGTCTTCCCAGACGGATCATTGACCATCCCCTCGGGGCCGGAATTCGTCTCGTACGGTGAGTTCCTCGCAATACCCGACCTCGACGAGTTTCTTCGAACCACCGACTTCGATGCTCCCAAACACCAGCGCCATTCGAGAAACTGGCAGCGAACCTCATGAAACGCATCGTCGACTGGGTCTTCACCATCCCTTTTCTCATTGCCTTTGGTTTGACGCTGGCGATCTTTGAACCCATTGCCCGGATCGCCCGCTTGTTCGGCTTGCGGCCGATGGAGATCACGATGGGTGTCATGCAACGGGTGCTGGTCTGGGTCTTCCGAATCTGCGGTACCCGGCTGAAGGTTGAGCGTTCGCCCGGTCTCAAGCCGCGCACCGGGTATCTCATCGTCTCAAACCACCAGAGCCTCTTCGACATCCCCATCGTCGGAGGCCTGCTCTTCAGTAATTACCCCAAGTACGTTTCCAAGCGCGAACTGGGAAGGTGGCTTCCGAGCATTTCCTTCAATCTGACCCATGGTGGGAACGCGCTGATCGACCGGGGCGATCCCGAGCAAGCCAAACAGGCGATCCGCGAACTGGGCGAAGCCGCTCAACGACGCAAAGTGGCGGTGGTCATCTACCCGGAAGGAACGCGCTCGCGCGACGGCAAGCTCAAGCGCTTCAAGTACGGGGGGGCGCTGGAACTCATGGACGCCGCTCCCGACCTGGAAGTGGTCCCGGCCGTCGTTGACGGATCGTGGGAACTTCTTCGATACAAGGCATACCCCATCCCTTTCGGAACCAGGGTGCGCATGCGCTTCGGCGACCCGATCGCACGCAGCCCGAATGAGGATCGGCGCGCAGTGCTACAGGCCGTGCAAAGGGAGATCGAAGCCACCCTCGAGGAGTGGCGAGAATCCTGAATCCGTCAGAACAGCTTGGTGTCGGCCACCAGCAGACCATCCTGGTCGCCGTAGACCCAATCTCCCGGCCGGAACAGCACCCCGGCAAAGGCAACCGGGATATCGCGTTGGCTTGTGCCCGACGTGGTGCCCCGGCGCGGACTCGTACCGAGTGCCTTGATTCCGATATCAATCGACTGCAATTCACCCGAGTCGCGCACCGACCCGTGGACGATTACCCCGGACCAATTGTGCTCATAGGCCAGGAACGCCAAACGATCACCGAGTAGGGCACCGTCCCGTGCACCTGCGCCTTCCACGACCAGCACTCTGCCCAACCCAGTTTCGTCCAGGGCCGCGGCAACGGGCGTGAAATCGCCCGGGGTCACCACGGTCGTGACCGGACCGAAGAACGCCTTCCGGAAGCCGAAGTCGCGAAAAATCGGCTCGGCAACCCGGACGGCATCCCCGTGCTGGTCGCAGAGGTCGGCGGTTGTAAAAAGCATGCCGGCATTGTGGCAGGTCGGCCGGCACGTCACCGGGCAGGGGAAGGTCCTTCGTGCAACCTCCGGCATCGACAAGCGTAAGCTGCCCCGGTGAGTGATCGCCCCATCGGTGTCTTATCCCAACAACTGCTTCCCGCTTCGGTGGCGATCTTCACCACGACGGCCCTGGTGGCATTCGAAGCGCTGGCCGTCACGGCCGCCATTCCGGAACTGGCCGCCGATCTTGGCGGTGTGGCTCTGCTCCCGTGGGTCGTCACCGGGTACATCCTGACCTCGAGCGTGTCAGCCGTGGTTGCCGGACCTTTGGTCGACGGTATCGGGGCACGCATCGTCTTCAGGTGGGCGGTCGGGATATTCGTTGCGGCCAGCGTTACCGCGGCCCTGGTTCCCACCATGCCGCTCATGGTCGCGGCACGGGTCGTCCAGGGCGCCGGGGCCGGGCTGATCTCGGCAGTCGCTCTCGCTGCGGTTGGTCTCGTCTACCCGGCTCGCCTGATCAGCCGCGCCTTCGCCGCCAACGCCACAGTTTGGGGAGCCATGGGGGTAGCCGGTCCCGGCATTGCCGCCGCGTTGCTCACCGCTCTCAATTGGCGATGGATCTTCCTGGTGTGTGTTCCGCTCGGCTTGCTCGCCCTGGCAGCCGGCTGGAGGGTCTTGCCGGGACCGGCCGGCGAGCGCAACGTGAAGGTCGATAGCCGGGGAGTACTCCTCTTGACGGTCTTCTCGATCGCCATGGTGGTCGGAATCGATCGGCTGGATATCTGGTCGGCTGCCGCCGCGGTTGTTCTGGTCACCGTCGGGTACCTCTACTGGCATCATGCCCGCCGGGCGAAAACCCCGGTTCTGCGGCTCGAGCATCTGGCTCGGCAGCCGTATCTGGGTCTGGCTCTTGGAATCGGACTGCTGTTGGCGGGGGCAATTGCCGCCGAGACCTACGTTCCCCTCTATGTCCGGGGCGCCCGGGGGGCCGGCCCAGCACTCACCGCCTGGTCGGTCCTCTTCTTCACGGTGGGCTGGACGCTGGGCGCCAACGTTGCCGGACGGTTGGTGGACCGCAGGCCGGAAACTTCGCTAACGCTCTGGGGGTTCTTCGTGACCGTCCCGGCTCTCATGGGTATCTGGGCGGCTGCCTCGACAGAAGCGCCGTTATGGGTCATCTTCACCTTGCTGGTTGTAGCCGGTTCCGGTGTTGGGGCGGCCACCAACGCCGCGCTCACTCTGTTGCGGGCGGCGACTCCCGACCCCCAGTTGGGCCGGGCCACTGCCGCCCATCAGTTCGCTCGTAGCCAGGGTTTCGCCATCGGCCCGGCTCTGGGGGGCGCACTGATTCTGCTGGTGGTAGCGCGGCGGGTGGGAAACGTTGAGGAGGTTCAAAATCTGCTCGCAGGCGCGGTAGGCGCAACCGCAGGCCAAACCTCCGGCGCCATCGGCGATGGGTTCGCGCTCGCCGCTCTGGCAGGCGCAGTACTCGCTGCCCTAGGGATCGGCCCTATCATCGGCCTCCGAAGGTCACTCGCCAAACCGCGCGCCGCCCGCCGTGCCGAGCGCGAAAAATCGCACTAGGGAAGAGTTTCCAGAATGCCCATCTCTACACTGCCGGGCAGACTCGAATAATGGGATCAACGATGGCCGCCGCCCAACCGACTCGCCTCACGGATCAACTGATCAAGGACATTGCAGGTCGAATTGCAAAGGGCCAGCGGGTGCGTCGGACTCTCCCTCCCGGCGGGCGCATCCATATCGATCGGCAACTACCCTTTCTCTTCCTGTATCGGCCACAGCAGACGGTTGACCCCGCCATTGCCGGGCTAATCGCAGGCGAAGCTTCGTACCTCATTGCCCCGGCCCGGGTCCGGGCTCGCGGCTGGACGGGCCGATTGATCGAACGGGTCACCGAAGTGTTGACCGAATCATTCGGAGGTTTCCTGATCATTGAGATCTGGGATGCCATGGATACAGCGGGGACGGCTCGCCTGCAGACGGCATCATTTCGCGTCATTGTCGATAAGAACTGGGCCGACTCGGCAACGGTCGAGCGGCTCTCGTCATCACTAGCTGGTATCCGGGTCATGAAACGCAATGCGAAGGTCACGCTGGAGCCAGGCGGTCGGCTCTCCCCCACCGGGTTGCCTCTTGTGATCACCCGCCAACGAGCGCGCGACCTCTCGGCCCGCTATATCGGCCTTGAAGTAGCCCCGATCTATCGGGACGCCGCAACCGGCGAGGAGTTCCCCCTTCTCCGGAGTTCGCTTGCCCGCCAGATGGACACCGTGTTCCGGCGCACAGCCTTCGAGTTCGCCCGATCCGAGACGGTTCACCGGCCTCTCCACTATCAGGCCCTCGGCCGCCGTACGTTCGTACGCGCCGTCGTCGATGTGGATCGTGCACTGAGCACGGTTGCCGAATCGTTTGATCTTCTCATGACCGTGACGCCTATCAACGCCGAGGAGGCCTTCCGCGCCTTCCAGCGGTCCCGATACGCACAGCCGCCCATGTTTCGGTACCGACCGCGTACCATCGACCCCGCTCTCGGCAAACGAGCCGTCTACAGCGCAAAGGTCGAACGGATCGAAGACCCAACCCTCGAGTATGTCTTTCGGGAGAAACAACGTGAACTCGACCTCAAACTCACCCTGATCGGTGAGCGGGAGCGGGCGGGGTTCTTACCGACTGCCGTTGCCTTGTATGGAAATGTTGACTCGCATCTCGTTGAACTCGCTGCGTCGCTCACACAGCTCTTCAGCAGGAGGAATTCGGAGAACCGCGCCCACAAAGTCGATGCAACTGCGTTCGCCGCACGGGCTGAGTCGGAATTCGAGGCATACCGGATGGTCAACCCGGCGATGACGGGCAGAGTGATCGTCCGCGATGACATCGTGTCACTCATGGTATCTGCCGGTGATCTGCTGGTCGGATCAGGAATGAGCTTCTCACTTCAGCGGGTGGAACCGCTCATCCAGCACGAAGCGGGGACTCACGTTGTCACGTACTGGAACGGTCGAGCGCAGCCTTTTCGACTGCTCGCCAACGGTCTGGCCAATCACGATGAGCTACAGGAGGGTTTGGCGGTCTTCGCCGAGTACCTGGTTGGTGGTCTCACCCCGGCCCGGCTCAGGATTCTGGCCGGACGTGTCCTGGCCGCCCGAACCGTCATCGACGGCGCAACCTTCATGGAGACCTTCCTGACACTCCGGGATGACCGCGGGTTCTCGGCACGAATGGCCTACCTCATCGCGATGCGAGTACATCGCGGCGGAGGCTTCATCAAGGATGCCGTTTACCTGCGTGGGCTCCTGAAGGTGATGGACTTCATAAAGGCAGGTGGGCGCCTCGACACCCTGTTCGTCGGCAAAATGGCCGCGGAGCACGCCCCGATCATCGAGGAACTGTTGAGGAGGAAGGTTCTCGTTCCGCCCCCACTGCGGCCCTCATACCTGGATATGCCCGATACCCACTACCGGATCGAGCGAGTTCGTCAAGGTCTCAAATTGGAAGAGTTGACCGATCGCTAAATGAGTCGGCCGGATCCCGTAATCTCTTCAAGCAACCCAGGGATGCTGGCCCGCAGCACCTCGAGAATGCTCACCACCACCACCTCATCTTCCTGGCCCGTCCACTCGTCCATGAAGATCTTCTTGACCTCGATGGCCAGGGCACATCCAGACGTCGGGTAATTCTCATGGACCCAGCGGCTCAAGTATCCGCCTTTGAACCGGACGTTCTCGCGCACGTCGAGATGTCCGCCCTCGAAAGGCGCCTCCGCAACATCGGCCATGAAACGGTCGACCAGCCCACCCCAACGGTCTCGATCCAACGACCCCGTCCCTACATTGACTTCAGGGTTCTTCCCAGGATCGTCGACCGGAGCATCCGGACCTTTGCGGCGGTGGTTGTACGAGTGAAGGTCAAGGACAACGAACCGCCCGTGGGTCGACTCCAACTCGTCGCACAGCTTGCGGAAGCCCACGTAGAAGTCGTCATAGATCGCCAGCGATCCGTTCACCAAGTCGGCTGAAGGCGGCTCCTTCCACACCTTGAGATCGAACGCATCTTCCGACTCGAGATAGATGGCTTTCTCGCGAGACCGGTTGAGATCGACCTCGAATCGTGACCTGTGTACCGCGACTCGATTGTCGACGATCGGAGTCCATCGATCAGTGAAGGGGTCCTCTTCACGAAGGCGATCGGCGCCCGAAACGGCGAAGAGCGCAGCGACTTCCGGGCGAGCGTCGTGACCGGCATGAATGGCGGTAGCTACGATCGGCATCTCCCCCCGCTCGGTAGTCCAGACGGGCTGCATTTCCATGTTCCCCTCCATCACAGGGTTGCCATTTCATGATTAACGAAGTTGCGTCGGTAGTACTTCGCATACTCCGTCTTCTGCTCGAGTGCGTGCACTACCGCCTCGGTGAAATTCACGCCCTCCTGTTTTTGGGCGCTGCCCAGGCCGCCGGGGCTGAACACGTTGATCTCCATGAGTTTGTCACCGACGATATCCAAACCAACCAGGAACATGCCGTCCTGGACCAGCTTGGGGCGGACAATCTCGGCGAGTCTCAATGCGTCATCATCGATGGTGGCCTTGCCGATGACTCCTCCGGCGTGAACGTTCGATCGCATGTCGCCACCGCGACGGATACGGCGGAACGCCGCGTACCGGCCCTTGTGGCGAAGCGGCTGACCATTCATCACGAACAGCCGGGTATCACCCTCCTCAGCGCGAGACAAGTACTCCTGAGCGATCACGTACCCGTCTCGGCTCACCGCCTCGATCATCTGATTGATGTTGGCCATATCGTCGGGACGGACCAGGAACACCCCTTCGCCGCCCGAACCCTGGAGAGGTTTCAGCACGATATGCCCCTCCATTTCCCGGGCGAATGCTTTGATCTCCTCACGGTTGCGGGTGATGAGGGTCTTCGGACGAACCTCTTCAGGGAAGCTCTGAAAATACATCTTGTTGGCAGCTTTGGCCAGCCCGACCGGATCGTTGAGCACGATCACTCCGCGCCGCATGGCCATCCGACCGAAGTCGACCCCGGCCGTCTTGGCCCATTCTCTTCTGCCCTTTTCGGTCGAAGGATCGTTGCGCAGCATCAGCACGTCGAGATCGTCGATGGTGATGCGTTCCGTGCGAGCCTTCTTTGATTGCAGGTCACTGAGGTAAGCCTGGGGGGTGGTGTAGCGGTCTTTTGGGGGCCGAACGGCGCGAGCGCGGATCCTTTCATCGGGATCGTAGGCAAAATTGCCAACCCCGATCGTCCATGCTTCGTGGCCTGAGTTGACCAACGCCTGACCGAGCCGGGTAGTTGTGTAGACGGGTTCCTCGGTCTCGAGATTGTTTACGGCAAACCCAACCCTCACGATTTCCCCTTGCTTCAAGTTTGGATGCTTCGTACGCCTCAACTTAGCCTTGCCAGCATAACTGCAACGACCTGCAGGGCACGGGCCGCCCGTGGCTCAGCCTGGAACCGGGCCCGCTCCGTTGTCTTCGCCGGGCTCCTCCGACCACAACCGCTGCAGCTCCTCGCTGGTGGTCAGCAGCTCGGCCAACGTCCCAACGGAGTCGATCCGTCCCTCGTTCATCACGATGATCTGATCGGCTCTTCGCAAGGCCGGACGGCGGTGTGAGACGACCAGGCTCGTCACCACCTCGTGGTCGGAGAACAACCGCTCCCACAGGACCTTCTCGGTTTCCACGTCGAGGGCGCTCGACAGGTCGTCGAAGACGTACAACTCCGGACGGCGGACGAACATCCGGGCGGCGGCCGTGCGCTGCACCTGACCGCCGGACAGGCGGACTCCGAGCGGGCCGACCTTGGTATCCAGACCCTCAGACATCGCGGCCAGATCTGGTTCCATCACCGCGGAGGCGATGGCAACCGCCAGATCATCGTCGCTTCGTTCCAGACCCATCAGGAGGTTGTCTCTCAGTGACATGGAGAACAAG
>JAHEDM010000050.1 GCA_024641205.1 Actinomycetes bacterium | reverse complement strand
GTTTTCAAGCTGATCTTCCCGGATTACGGCTACGAGTTCATTGTGGCTGCGGCGGCAGTGCTCGGCCACAACTATCCGGTCTACTACCGCTTTCGGGGCGGCGCCGGTATGTCACCGTATCTGGGTGGCCTGGCTGTTCTCGATTGGCTGGCGGTGCCGGTGGTTACGGGACTTGGTGTCCTCTCCGGTTTGGCGATACGGAACGTGGCTTTCGCTTATGCCTCCGGGGTGATGTGGCTGATCCCCTGGTTCTGGTGGCGCAACGGTGGCTGGCCGGCGCTTGTCTATGCCGTGGTGGTGAATATTGCCGTTTGGACGGCTCTCCGGCCCGCCATGAAAGACCTCGCCCGGGCAAAGCGATCGGGGGAGATCGACACCAAGGAGGCCATGTCCATCCTCCGCTCGGGACACCCGTCCATGAACCGCGATAAATACCTCCAAGACGAGTAGGTTCCTTCGACGGTTGGCTGGGTCAGCGGGCCGCTTCCTCGATCTGGAGGGCCAGCAACCGGTCCAGGTCTCCGTGCAATTCCAAACCGGCGTTGCGACCAACCTCTTCGAACCGGACTTTTCCCTGTGCGTCGGTGAGCGTGACCTCGACGCGGGAGAGCATCGTCTCACCCACCCGATCGCTCATCTCCCGGCGGGTCGGCGCGTAGAGCAGCCCTCCCTGGGCCCGCTCGGCCCGGATACGGAGCCGGTGTCTCCGATCGACGACCGTCCATTCAACGGTTCCGTCGGTGAAGCGGAGATCGGTTGTCGTTGCCCTGCTGTAGGTGGCAAATTGGTGCAGCTTGCCTTTGTGGCGCAGGCCGATGATGAACCCGGGGAAGGCTGAGACCATCCAGGGAATGATGGCGATCGAGGCGACGAAGCTGGTACCCGGGGTCTCGAAGTGGTTGGTCTGCATCCACACGTACCCGGCCGGGAAAGCCTTTCCCCAGTCCTTCTCGGTGTAGCCGCGCCCTCCGGTGAAATCGATCTCCCGGCCATCGACGGCCATGGTTCCGTCGAGTGAGTGGTCGAAACTGACGAGCCCGTGGTTGCACTCCATCCGGGGCGCCCAGCCGTACGGGCCCATGATGCCCAGCCGGGTGAGGGTAACCGGCCACGGCACAGGTTCTCCGAGCCGGACGCTGCCCCGGGCGATTCTGGAGTCGTCGGCGATGTCGAGGAACATCTCCTGTTCTGAGAACCGATTCGGCCCGATCTCCACCTCGAACCGATCGGTGGCTGCCCGGAACTCGTCGGCCGGATAGCGGTGGTAGGTGGCGTTTCCGGTCGAGCCGTCGAGGATCTGGACGAAGGCGTGGTGGCGGTCCGGGTCCTTGCTGAGGAAGATGCCGGGGATCACCGCATAGCGGTGCGTCTCGCTTGCGTCGATCAGCTTGAAGTACCAGCCCTCGAAGAAGGGCGGACGCCGCCGGTGCCCGTGGTAGCGCTCGGGATGAAACAAAGTGGGGGAGATGGCCACGTGATCCTTGAGTGGGGTTCGGGATGGTAGTGCTCCGGAATATCTTCCGTTTTGGCGTCATTTGTACACCCCAGGAGGGGTCTTTTTGACGCCAAAACACGAGGAGATCAGGGCACCACAAAAACGGGGGTGCCGACCGGCGCCCACCCGAAGAGGACGATGGCGTTCTCGTCTGCGAGCCGGACGCACCCTGCCGACTGGAAGGTGCCGAGCTCGTCGTACGTCTGCATGGGGGTCCCGTCGGCGTAACGGGGGATGGCGTGGAAACCGATCGAGAGTCGTTTGCCCCACGCAAACCGGGTCATGTAGGTCATGGAGATGCCGTTGTGGCCCGCGCTGGTCCACACCGACTTGGAGTACACGACGTAGGATCCCGGGTCCGGCACGCCCTGCTTGCCCGAGACCGGCCAGGTCTGGGCCAGACTGCCGTCCTCGTTCACCAGCCAGATTCGTTGCCTGCCGTTGGCGTAGATGATCCGCTTTCCCGTTCCGACGTTCGGATAGGTCGCCGGGGCTACGTCACCGCCGGGCAACGTCCCGAACTCTCCGGCCGAGGAATGATGATCCAAGCAGGGGTTCGGCATCGCCCGCAGCACTTCTCGGCGCGCCGTCTTGGCGTCGATACGTCCACCGTAGGGGTCCCTCCGGTACAGAAGTGGGGATTCGATTTTGGCGTCGTAGAGACCCGCATATCGAGCGCGTGCGACGCCAAAACCGGATTGAGGGGCCTACTTTTCGATCGGCGCTCCAACCAAGTTGCCCCACTCGGTCCAGGATCCGTCGTAGTTGCGGACCTTCCGGTGCCCGAGCAGGTAGTTGAGCACGAACCAGGTGTGACTGGAGCGTTCCCCGATGCGGCAGTAGGTGATGATCTCATCTTCGTCGCCGAGCCCCATCTGGTCGTGGTAGATGGCCCGCAGCTCTTCTACGGTTTTGAAGGTACCGTCGTCGTTGGCGGCCCGTTTCCACGGAACGTTGCCGGCGCCCGGGATGTGTCCACCTCGCAGGGCTCCTTCCTGGGGGTAGTTGGCCATGTGGAGCAGCTCTCCCGAGAACTCTTCGGGGGAGCGGACATCGACGAGCGGTAGACCGGCGGCGAGGTGAGCATCCACGTCGGTGCGAAAGGCACGGATTGGCGCGTCCCGACGTTCCACGACCGGATACTCGGTGGGCGGCCGCGTCGGAACTTCGGCCGTGATGGGCCGGCCTTCCGCAATCCACTTCTGCCGCCCTCCGTCGAGCAGTCGGGTGTCGGCATGGCCGAACAGGGTGAAGACCCACAGAGCGTAGGCGGCCCACCAGTTGAAGTTGTCGCCGTAGAAGACGATGGTCTGGTCGCGGCGGATGCCCTTGGCGGACATGAGTTGGGCGAAGCCCTCCGGGTCCCGGTAGTCACGGATCAACTGATCGTTGAGCTCGGTATGCCAGTCGACCTTGACGGCGCCGGGAATGTGCCCGGTGTAATAGACCAATACGTCTTCGTCCGATTCCACGACGACCACGCCGGGGTCGTCGAGGTGCTCGGCCAGCCATTCGGTCGAGACCAGCTTCTCGGGGTGGGCATACACTGCGAACTTATCGTGCGGCACTGGGTTCCTCCCTTTGGTTGCACCGTAGATTATTTACACTATCAAGGCAGTGTTTATGTAGCGAAGGGGGAGAGACGTTGGGTGTGCCTAAACGGCTAGAAACGATCGTGCGGATGTTTGCCGAGGTGCCGCGCGACGTGAAGCTCCAGGCGCTGCTCGATTACTCTCAGCGCCTCCCCGGCCTACCCGACCGGTTGGCCGACCATCCGGAACGGCTGCACAAAGTGCGGGAATGTCAGACCCCCTTCTTCCTGGCCGTCGAGGTCGATGACGACGGCCGGATCGGATTGTTCTTCGATGTGCCTGCCGAGTCGCCGACGGTACGCGGCTATGCCGGGATCCTCCAGGATGGATTGAAGGATGCCTCTGCCGAGGAGATCCTGGCGGTTCCACCGGATTTCTTCCTGAAGATGGGCCTGGCAGAGGCGGTTTCGGCGATGCGCCTCAACGGGATGGCCGCCATCCTGGCCGCCATCCAACGTCGGGTTGCCGAACAGGTCGGTTGATATCTATGCGAGGCCCCGGCGAGCACCAGAGTTGAGGCCCTCGCACCGGCGCCGTCCGGAACGCCCCGGCTCGCCGCCCGTCATCTAGCTAGGCCCTGGGGTATGTTTGTAAGACCGCATGGTTCCGCGGCCGGGCGCCCACGCCCCCGGTTCCCGGGACCCTCGACAGGGAGGCCCGCATGGCGAATATGGTTCGAGCAGCCATCGTCCAGACCGAATGGACCGGCGACCAGGGCTCGATGATCGACAAGTCCGTTGAGTATGCGCGGCGCGCCGCCGAGCAGGGGGCCCAGGTGATGTGTTTCCAGGAGCTGTTCTACGGCCCCTACTTCTGTCAGGTGCAGGAGGACGAGTATTTCGACTACGCCGAACCGATTCCCGACGGCCCGACCACTCGCCGTATGCAGGACGTCGCCAAAGAGACCGGGATGGTGCTGGTCGTCCCAATCTTCGAGAAAGAGGACGACGGGTTCTACTTCAATACCGCCGCGGTGATCGAGGCCGATGGGTCCTACCTGGGCAAATACCGCAAGACCCACATCCCCCAGGTAGGAGGGTTCTGGGAGAAGTTCTACTTCCGTCCCGGCAACCTCGGATACCCCATCTTCGACACAGCCGTTGGTCGGATCGGCGTCTACATCTGTTACGACCGCCACTTCCCGGAGGGATGGCGGGCTCTCGGCCTGGCCGGGGCCAAGATCGTCTTCAACCCATCGGCCACCAGCCGGGGTCTGTCGATGTACCTGTGGAATCTCGAACAACCGGCGGCCGCGGTCGCCAACGAATATTTCATCGGGGCCATCAACCGGGTCGGCAAGGAGCCGCTCGGCGACAACGATTTCTACGGGTCCTCCTACTTCGTGAATCCGCGCGGTCAGCTCGTCGAAGGCGCGGCGTCCGATACCGACGAGGAACTCGTGGTGCGGGACCTGGATCTCGATATGATCGAAGAAGTCCGCAAGCAGTGGGCCTTCTACCGCGACCGGCGACCCGACGCTTACGGCGACCTCGTCGCCCCCTGAACAGAGCCAACCGAGAAAGAACCGAGAGGACACATGGGCGTTCATCAAGACCTCCACACCCGACACAAGCAGGTGCTGCCCTCGTGGCTGGCGCTCTATTACCGGCAGCCGATCGCTCTGGTGGGAGGCGACGGCCGGCGAGTCAGGGATGCGGAAGGAACCGAGTATCTCGATTTCTTTGGGGGCATCCTCACCACCATGACCGGCTACAACGTGCCGGAGGTGGTCGAAGCGATCCAGCGCCAAAGCGAACGCATCCTGCACTCATCGACCCTCTACCTCATCGAACAACAGATCGAGTTGGCCGAGAAACTGGCCGAACTGTCGGGGATCCCCGACGCCAAGGTATTCTTCACTAATTCGGGGACGGAAGCCAACGATGCGGCCATGCTTCTGGCTACCACCTACCGGCGGTCCAACGAGGTGCTGGCAATCCGCAACAGCTACCACGGGCGCTCGTTCGCGGCCGTATCGCTGACCGGCAACCGGTCCTGGTCGCCGAGCAGCCTCGGACCTCTGAACGTTACCTACGTGCATGGCGGCTACCGCTATCGGAGCCCCTTCGGTCACCTTCTCGACGAGGATTACATCGCGGCCTGCGTCGACGATCTGCGCGATATGTTGAACGTAGCTACCTCAGGCGATGTGGCGTGCATGATTGCCGAACCGATCCAGGGGGTGGGCGGCTTCGTAGTACCGCCGGACGGGTTCTTCGGGGCGATGAAACAAGAACTCGACAAGCACGGGATTCTCTTCGTCTCCGACGAGGTCCAAACAGGTTGGGGCCGCACCGGGGAGAACTTCTGGGGTTACCAGGCGCATGGCATAATTCCCGACCTCATTACCTTCGCCAAGGGGCTCGGGAACGGCTTGGCGCTCGGTGGGGTGATCGGTCGGCCCGAGATCATGGATTGCCTGACGGCCAATTCGATCTCAACGTTCGGGGGCAATCCGTTGTCCACCGCCGGGGCACTTGCCAACCTCGAGTACCTGCTCGAACACGACCTGCAAACCAACAGTCTCAAGGTCGGCCAGCATCTCCGTTCCCGACTCGATCATCTAGCCGAAGAGTACGAAATCGTCGGGGATGTGCGGGGAAAGGGCCTGATGATCGGGGTCGAGCTGGTGCATCCCGGCGGCAAGGACCCGTACCCGGAGGCGGCCGCCATGATCATGGAGGAGACACGGGCGGGTGGGCTGCTGATCGGTAAAGGCGGCATGTTCGGCAACGTGCTCCGTATTGCCCCGCCCCTTTCGCTAACGGAAGAGGAAGCCGACGAAGGATTCGAGATATTGAGGGGAGCTGTTGCGACGAGCGCAGCCGACGAAGAGCGAGGAGAGCGCGGATGAGAAAGGTCATCACGAACGGCACGGTCGTCACCGCCGATCAAACCGTCGCAGCGGATCTTCTCATCGAGGAGGAGAAGATCGTGGCGATGTCTGCTCCCCGTTCGCACAACTGGCTCGAAGGCGCATCGACGGTGATCGACGCCACCGGCAAATATGTGGTGCCCGGTGGCGTCGATGTGCACACCCATTTCGAGCTTCCGTTCGGGGGAACGTTCGTTTCCGACAGCTTCGAGACAGGAACCCGGGCGGCGGCCTTCGGGGGCACCACCACCGTTGTGGATTTCGCCGTCCAGGTGAAAGGCCAATCGGTTCGGTACGGTTTTGAGGCCTGGATGGCGAAGGCGGATGGCAATTGCGCCATCGACTATGGCTTCCACATGATCGTCGGTGACATCAACGAATCGTCGCTCAAGGAAATGGCGGCCATGGTGGGCGAGGGGGTCACCAGCTTCAAGCTGTTCATGGCTTACCCGGGCGTCCTGTACTCCAACGACGGGGAGATCTTTCGGGCCATGCAACAGGCCGCCATCGACGGCACCACAATCATGATGCACGCCGAAAACGGGATCGCCATCGATGTGCTCCGTGAACAGGCTGTGCAGCGGGGCGAAACCGATCCCAAGTACCACTCCATCACCAGGCCGCCGTCGACCGAATCCGAGGCAGTGCATCGGGCGATCACGTTCGCCGAGCTGGCCGGCTCGCCCCTCTACATCGTGCACATGTCGGCCAAAGAAGCAGTTTCCGAGCTCACCCACGCTCGTGACCGGGGTCTCAACGTTTTCGGGGAAACGTGTCCGCAATACCTCCACCTGTCCGTCGAAGACCATGTGTCATTGCCCGGGTTCGAGGGTGCGAAGTATGTCTGCTCGACTCCCATCCGCTTCAAAGCGGAGGGCCACCAGGATCATTTGTGGAATGCGCTCGCCCGGGGCGACCTGCAGGTCGTCTCCACCGATCATGCCTGCTTCTTCTATGACGACGATGAGCAGCTCGGCCGGCAAAAGCGGTTGGGGGAAGGCAACTTCACGCTGATCCCCAACGGCCTGCCCGGTGTCGAAGAGCGGTTCAACGTTATGTACCAGAGCGGGGTAGTCGGCGGTCGGTTCGACATCAACCGGTGGGTTGACCTGATTGCCACCGCTCCCGCCAAGATGTTCGGCCTGTACCCGCGCAAGGGCACCATCGCCGTCGGCTCGGACGCCGATCTGGTGGTATACGACCCGCAGGCTTCCTTCACCTACTCGGCGCCGGGCTCGATTCATGGCAACATCGACTACACGTGTTACGAGGGTATGGAGATCAACGCGAAGATAGACAAGGTTCTGTCCCGCGGGAGGCTGATCGTCGACGGTGACCGCTACGTCGGCTCGAGAGGCGACGGCAAGTATCTCGAGCGTGGCCTCAGCCAGATGCTGATCTGAGGTGGCGCAATGAAACGGATCGGACATTGGATCAACAACAGGCCGTTCAGCGGCTCGGCCGATCGGAGCGGGAACGTCTACGACCCGGCCACCGGCCGGGTGACCGCCGAGGTGACATTCGCAACCGTCGACGAGATCGATCTGGCAGTGGCTGCCGCCAAACAGGCGTTCCCCGGGTGGCGGGATGCTTCCCTGAACGGCCGGCAGAAGATCCTTTTCTCCTACCGGGAACTTGTCGATCGCCACCAGCAAGACCTGGCCGGGCTCCTGAGCGCTGAGCAAGGAAAGACCATCGCTGATGCTCTCGGAGAGGTCAATCGGGGCCTCGAAGTGATCGAGTTCGCTACCAACATCGCCCATCTTCTCAAGGGGGACCACTCGGAGAACGTCTCGACGGCGGTCGATACCTACACGCTCCGCCAACCGTTGGGAGTGACGGCCGGGATCACTCCGTTCAACTTCCCCGGCTTGGTGCCCATGTGGATGTATCCGATCGCCATTGCCTGCGGCAATACTTTTGTGTTGAAACCGTCTGAGAAGGACCCTTCCGTAGCGATGCTCTTGGCCGAGCTGTTCGCCGAGGCCGGTTTGCCCGACGGCGTGTTCAATGTGATCCAGGGCGACAAGACAGCCGTCGATCGCCTCCTGGAACATCCCGATGTGGCCGCCATCAGCTTCGTGGGCTCGACGCCGGTGGCCAGGTACGTATATGAGACCGGCACCCGAAATGGTAAGCGGGTGCAAGCTCTGGCCGGGGCTAAAAACCATATGGTGGTGCTGCCCGATGCCGACATGGACCTGGCGGCCGACTCCGCCGTTTCGGCCGCGTACGGATCGGCAGGGGAGCGGTGTATGGCGATCTCGGTGGTGGTCACGGTTGGTGACGCGGCCGACAAGCTCCTCCCCAGGCTGCTCGAGCGGATCAGAGCCCTGAAGATCGGACCGGGGATGGATTCCGACTCGGAGATGGGTCCGCTGATCACCAAAGAACATCGCGATCGGGTCGCCTCCTACGTGGCCAGCGGCATCGAAGAAGGTGCCGAGGCCCTCACCGACGGGCGCGACTTCAGCGTGCCCGGTCACGAGGACGGGTTTTTCTTCGGAGCCACGCTCCTCGATCACGTCACGACCAACATGACCGTGTACACGGACGAGATCTTTGGTCCGGTCCTGTCCGTGGTGCGTGTCGATACATACCAGGACGCTATCGGCCTCATCAATGAAAACCGGTGGGGGAACGGCACCGCCATATTCACGAATGATGGAGGGGCGGCTCGCAAGTTCCAGAACGAGATTGAGGTCGGCATGGTCGGCATTAACGTTCCCATCCCGGTGCCGCTGGGCTTCTACTCCTTCGGCGGATGGAAAGATTCGATCTTCGGTGACCATGCCATCTACGGACCGGAGGGCGTTCACTTCTACACCCGACCCAAGGTCGTCATCAGTCGGTGGCCGGAACCGATCCACCGCGGAGTCGATCTGGGATTTCCGCAGCATCGTTAGGGGAACAGATATGGATTTTGGAGTCGTCTTGCAGACCGACCCGCCTGCGGCTCGTGTCGTCGAGCTGACCGGCCTCGCCGAGGCGCACGGGTTCTCCTACGCCTGGGCTTTTGATTCTCATGTGCTCTGGCAGGAACCGTTCATCATCTTCGAGAAAATGCTGGCCGCCACCGAGCGGATCATTGTCGGGCCGATGGTGACCAACCCGGGTACGCGCGACTGGACGGTGCTGGCTTCCCTCTTCGCAACCCTGAACGCCACCTACGGTCCCAGGACCATCTGCGGGATGGGACGAGGCGACTCGGCGCTGCGGTTCATCGGTCGCAAGCCGGCCACATTGGCCACCATGTCCGAGTCGATGAAGGTGATCAAGGGCATGGTGGCGGGTGACTCGGTCATGTACCGGGACGTCCGGTTGCGGCTGCGCTGGGTCGACGAGCACGGCTGGGAGCTACCCATGTGGGTGGCCGGGTACGGCCCCCGCGCTCTCGATCTGATCGGCCGCCAAGCAGACGGCTTCATTCTCCAGCTGGCCGACCCGAAGATCCTCGAATGGACGATGGCGGCGGTCAAGTCTGCCGCCTCCGATGCCGGACGAGATCCGGAGGAGATCTCGTTCTGCGTGGCGGCCCCTGCCTACGTCGGTGACGATCTCGCCCACCAGCGCGAAGAACTGCGCTGGTTCGGGGGGATGGTCGGCAACCACGTCGAGGATCTAGTGGCCCGCTACGGCGGGGACGGCAGCACCGTGCCCCGCACGCTGACCGACTTCATCGAGGAACGCCAGGACTACGACTACCTGCACCACGGTAAGAAGAAGAACCCGTCGGCCGATTTCGTTCCGGATGCCATCGTCGAGCGGTTCTGTGTGCTGGGCACTCCTGCCGACCATATCGCCAAGCTGACCGAGCTACGCGACCTGGGCGTCGACCAGTTCGCCATCTACCTCATGCACGATGCCCAGGAGGAAACCCTGAAGGCCTACGGGCAGGAGATCATCCCGGCACTCGCGTAGACCCACTCGTGTGGGAATGCGGAACGATCCGGGCGGCCGTTTCTGAACGCGAAAAAGGTCCCTGATCGCTGTCAATCCCTGTTCGCCCATCGGGTAACGTGTCATCCGCGCCGAATCCGGTTGAGTTGACCGGGGCGGAGGACCCGAATCTTTGGGGCGAATCCCGGCTGCAGCCGGGTAGGGCAACCTTCCAGCCCGAGTCCGTCAGCTAACCCCGTAGGCGCTGCGGAAGGAGAGCGTTGGTGGACGTTCCGATCGCGTCTTCGTCACACGCTGACGTGCTGCAACTCGTCATTCAGCTGGCGGTCCTCCTGGGTGTGGCTCGCCTGCTTGGTGAGTTGTCCCGCCGGATCGGTCAACCTGCAGTTGTCGGCGAGATTCTGGCCGGGGTGATTCTGGGGCCTTCGGTGTTCGGGGCGCTGGTGCCCGACCTCGCAGCTGCCTGGCTGCCCGCATCGCCCGTCCAGGCCCAGTTGCTCGAGACGGTGGCATTGATCGGCGTCATGCTGCTGATGGTGGTTACCGGGTTCGAAACCGACCTGGGCTTGATCCGTCGGAGAGCCGGGACGGCGGCGGGGGTGGCCGTGGGCGGGTTGCTGCTGCCCTTCGGGGCCGGGCTGGCCCTGGGGTGGTGGTTCCCGACTGACCTGCTCGGTGATCCGGATCATCGCCTGGTGTTCGCCCTGTTTCTCGCCACGACGATGGCGGTTTCGGCCATTCCGGTGCTGGCCTCCATCTTGCTCGACCTGCGGATGATGCGACGAGACATCGGCCAGACCATGTTGGCTGCCGGGATGGTGAACGACCTGGTCGGATGGGCGGTGCTGGGAGTGTTGATAGCTCTCGCGGAGGGTGGTGGAGGTCTGGGAACCGTCGGGGTAACGGTGCTCACCGTGCTCTTCTTCCTGGCGATCACCGTCGTCCTGGGTC
>JAHEDM010000049.1 GCA_024641205.1 Actinomycetes bacterium | reverse complement strand
AACTGGGACATCGGCTGAGCGCAGCCAAGAACAAGGCCTTGGAGCCGGGCCGGCTTGAATCACTCCACCCTTGTGCATTTGTGAATCCTCGCTAGGGTGCATCCACCAAACCGAAGAGGGAGAGAAAGATGCCTTTGTTCATGGACACCCACCACGCTGTCGACGGCCTCACCGCCGAAGCGGTGGCCGGGGCTCACCAAGCCGACCTGGCCACTCAGGCCAAATATGGAGTCGACTACAAGCAGTACTGGTTCAACGACCAGACCGGGGTCGTCTTCTGCCTGGTCGAGGCACCGGACGCCGAGACGGCAGCCAAAGTGCACGAAGAAGCGCACGGCCTGGTCGCCGACGAGATCGTTGAGGTCCACGAGGGCCACTGAGCCACACGACGGCTCCCGGCGGGCAGACAAGCGAGATCGCCAAATCAGGTCTGCGGTCGTCGCATGATTGGTTGCAGAAAACGCATTCCCCGGAGCGGCTCGGCGGCCGCCGCGGCCAGAACCCCGCCGCCCAGCGCCCCTGCGACTCCCGGTCCCGATACGTCGACCCCGCCCAGGTAGAGCCCCTTGATCCCGGACCGGGGCAGTACGGATTGATCGTCGAACCGGTCCGGGGTGGTTCCGAGCCCGTAGATGGATCCCCGGGGCGAGGCCGCGAAGTGATTCGTCGACAGCGGGGTAGACATCTCAACGTGATCGACCAACGGGGCCAATCCGGGGTAGTGCGCCAGATACTGCTCGAGCAAGGTGGTCGTCAAGGCGTCCTTGAAAGTGTCGTAGGAGGCGCCCCGCCGATGCCACTGCGTACCGGACCACTGTGAGAATGAATCCCACGGAACGAAGGTAATGACCTCACCCGTGTTGTGTTGCTCCGGGCCCGGATCATGGGTGGGATCCTTGAGGGAAGGGAAACTGCAGAACAGCACCGCAGCAGGCCCGACCGGGCGGTCGGGACGCACGTCCCAGACGTCCACCTCCATGTCCCACGTGTCGAAGTACCACTGGCAGTACCGCTCGCCGCCGTGGGCGGCGGTGTCGCCCTTGAAACCCAGGTAGACGCTGACGTGGGCGGGACCGGCCTCCCGGTAGGGTTCACCCGGGCCCGGCAGACCCGTTGCGAGCAAATCGGAGGTCGGGATTGCTCCCGCCGCGCTGACGACCCGCTTGGTGGCGATTTCCGTTCCATCGGACAGCCGCACGCCGGTGACGCCGCCGTGCCGCACCACGATCTCATCGACGGTGCGCCGCACCGCGGTCCACCCGCCGGCGGCCGCGACGGTGGTGAGCATCTCCCGGGCAATACTCGACGCACCGCCGACCGGGTAATACGCGCCACGGAGGAAGTGACGCACCATCAGGGCATGCATGGCAAACGACGATCGGGCCGGGGTGGCTCCGTAATACCCCCATTGGGCGGACAACACGGCCCGCAGCCGGAGATCGTCGGTCAGTGACGCCAGGACCTCGGCGGTCGTGACATGGATGTGCTGGCCCGCGGCCTCGGTCGCTTTTTTGCGGCCCCCGGGGGCGAGGAGGCGGGGCATGGCTCGTACCTGAAGGAACTTGGCGGCCGCCCGGGCGGCGGTGCGGGTCAGCGCCAGGTATTCGTCGATGGCGTCGCGCTCGGCCGGGAAGTAGTCGATCAGGGTCTCGCGGAACTTCTCGGGCGTGTCGGGCAGCTGGATCGTGAACCCGTCGGGGAAGTTGAACTCGTCGTAGATCTCGCCGACCGGTTCCCACTGGAGGCGGCCATCGGTCAATGCTTTGAGGAGGCGGCCCGGGTAACTCGCCTCCGACATTTCGCCGACGATGTGGACCCCGACATCCCAGCGATAGCCGGGGCGTTTGAACATCTGGGTGAACCCGCCCGGGATGTTGTGCTGCTCGAGCACCAGCACCCGGCGACCCAGTTTGGAGAGCATCGCCGCCGCGGCCATGCCACCAATGCCGGTCCCGATGACGACATAGTCCCACGCACCGTCTGGGATCTCGTGACTCCACGGGCGGTCGGGTTTCGTATCGGTAACGGTGCGCTCCATGGGCCGCGATGGTGGCCTCTGCCCGGATTGGTGTCAAGAAACTGCAGAGACGATGACGGGATACGGCCGGCCGGGATCGTCATGTTCCGGGGTGTACGCTCTGAGGATGGATCGGCCTCACCTCGAAACGGTGGCTTGGACGCCGCCCAAAGACTCCGGGCTGACCGGGAGTTATGCGTCGAACACACACCTGGCGGCTGTGCGGCGCCTGCCCGTCCCCGGGCAAGGACCAGAGGACGTGGCGGTCGATGAGGGCGGGCGCCTCATCTACGGTCTCGCCGACGGCCGGGTCATGTCGGCGGCACCCGACGGGTCGGACCACCGGTTGATCACCGACACCGGTGGGCGTCCCCTCGGAATCGAGATACACCCCGACGGCCGGATCGTCGTGTGCGATGCCCGACTCGGTCTGCTGGCCGTTGCCGGTGAGAGCGTCGAGGTGCTGGCCGGCAGTTTCGAAGGTGTCCCCTTGGTGTTCACCAACAACGCAGCGATCGGCGACGACGGATCGATCTACTTCACCGTCACCTCGACCCGGTTCGGACTGGAGCACTTCCGCGCCGACCTCCTCGAGCACTCGAACACCGGACGACTGTTCCGCCGCCATGCCGACGGGTCCCTCGAGCTGCTCATCGACGGCCTCTCCTTCGCCAACGGCGTGGCACTGTCCAGCAACGGGAGCGGAGTGTTCGTGGCGGAAACCGGTGAGTACCGGATCAGCCGGCACCATCTGGCGGGACCGAGAGCGGGAGCCACCGACGTCTTCGTCGACAACCTTCCCGGCGTCCCCGACAACCTCACTTCGAACCGGCGGGGAACGATCTGGGCGGGCATGTTCACACCACGCAACAAGCCCCTCGATCTGCTGCTGCCCCGGCCCCGACTGCGTGAGCTCGTGGCGAGGCTGCCCGAGAATCTCCAACCCCAACCGGCCCGTCACGGCTTCGTGGTCGGCTTCGACGAGGCGACCGGAGCGGTGACCCACAACCTCCAGGACCCGGCGGGCGGGTACGCGCCGATCACATCGGCGCGCGAACACGAAGGCAGTCTCTGGCTGGGAAGCCTCACCGAACCGGCCCTCGCCACGATCTCTTTGTGACACCCGCCTTCAATCCACCGACACCCCTAAGATCGCTCCATGCCTCTCTACATGGACGTCCATCCCGGGCTAGGCGACGCCACCCCCGACGACGTCGCCGAAGCCCACCGCCACGACCTCGAAGTCCAGGGCAAGTTCGGGGTCCGGTTCCTGAGCTACTGGTTCTCGGATCCACAGGGGAAAGCGTTTTGCCTGGCCGAATCGCCCGACGTCGACTCGCTGGTCGCTTGCCACAAGGCAGCCCACGGCCTCATGCCCCACGAGGTCATCGAGGTTGAGGCACCCACTATGGCCCAGTTCATGGGGAACATCGCCAACGACGCCGCCGACCGGGTCATCGTCGACGGTCAACCCGACACAGCGCTGCGGGCCATCATGTTCACCGACATCGAAGGCTCGACCGGCATCAGCACCAGCCACGGCGACGACGTGGCCGTCGGGCTGGTCCGGCGTCACAACGAGATAGTCCGCGATGCTCTCGAACGCTTTCGCGGACACGAGGTCAAACACACCGGCGACGGGCTCTTCGCCAGTTTCGTTTCGGTGACCAAGGCGGTGGAAGCCACGATCGCCATCCAGCAGGGGAGCGCCGCAGCGTCCGACACCGGACCGAAGCTCGCCATCAAGATCGGTCTCAGCGCAGGCGAACCGGTCGAGGACAGCCGGGACCTCTTCGGGGCGGCCGTCAACCTGGCCGCCCGGATCTGCGCCCATGCCAAAGGTGGCCAGACGCTGGCGGCCGGGACCGTACGGGACCTGGCGATCGGCAAGGACATCCGCTTCACCGGCCAGGGTTCGATCGGGTTGAAGGGGTTCCCCGACCCGGTGCCTCTGTACGAGATCGACTGGCGGCCGGAAACCGCCTGAGCGGTATGGTCCTGCCCGCCACACCTTGTTCTCTGGGCCAGGCTCAGCGAGAGGTGGCAAATTCGACGGTCAACTCGGCGACGGCTGAGATCCGGCCCGGTTGGAAGGATGTGCTGCCTTCTCCATCTCCTCCCGCCCCCATATACGGTCCCGGCTGTGTGTAGGAGTAGCCCTCGGTGACGGTCACCGGCTCGCCGAGCGTCAGACCGGCCAGCGCGGCCATCTCCTGGGCAGTTGCCAGGCAGTCGCCCCAAGCTTTCGCCCGCGCCTCCGTGACCAGGGTGCTGCTGTCCTCCAACGACAGGTAGGTTCCCTGGACTTCGAGGGCATCCCAGCTGGCCGCTACCGCTGCGTCGATGACGTCGCCTGCGGTGGCCAGATCGAGTTTCACCGAGTACGTGTGCCGGACCCGAAATCCGAGGAAGCGCCTCGCGTCGTATTGATAGTCGTACTCCTGGTAGAGGCTGTAGTCGCTGCTGCGGATGTTCTCCCCGGCAACTCCCTTCTTGGTGAGAGCGCTGATCACATTGCGGGACACATCGGCCGCGATCGTGCCGGCTTCGGTTGCGGTCTCGCGAATCACCGAGACGGCGAGGTCGGCCGTCAAGATGTCCGGCACCCCGTAGGCAACCCCCGAACCGACCACCGTCAGAGTCGGGGCGGAGACGGCGGACGGCTCGAACGCCTCCACCACCTCCACGGTGTTGCTGGTGGTGGTTGGGCTGCTGGTCGTGGTCGGGATCGACTCGGTCCCCGTGCATCCAAAGATCAATATCGAGAACACCATGATCAAGGTGACCCGACGAGTCATAGCAATACTCCTTTCACCACCATCATCCGGCGCGGTCAATCCGGCGTGAAGGGCGTTCCTTGCATTTCGCACACCACTCGCCGGGACGGTCCCAACTTGTGAGTGAGCGCTCACTCGGTTAGATTCGTCCGGTGCAATCCAAGCAGCGTCGGGCCGAGCCCCTCCCCCGTGAAGACCGCCGGCTGGCGATCATCGAAGCGATCACCCCGCTCCTGGTGGCGCGCGGTGCGGCGGTGACCACCCGGGAAATGGCGGAAGCGGCCGGGATCGCCGAGGGCACGATCTTCGGGGTCTTCCCCGACAAAACCGCGCTGATCCACGAAGCGGTCAAGGTCAGCATGGATCCGGCTCCCATTCTGAGCGCCCTGGCCGAGATCTACCCGGCTGCTCCGCTCGAGGTACAACTGGCTGAAGCGACCCGCATCCTGCTCGAGCATTTCGAGCGCATCACCGTTCTGGTGGGGATCTTGCGGACCATGCCCAACCCCGGGGGTGGACCACCCGCCGGAGCCCGCCGTTACGTAGCCGAGTCACACGCCACAGTGCTGGCTGCGGTCACCGACCTGTTCGAACGCCATACGGACCGCCTCCGGATCGAGCCGGCCCGGGCGGCGGCCGCTTTCCAGGGTCTGATCTTCGCCCGGCTGCAACCGATGCTGTCCCCCGACGAGAAGCTCACCACCGAGGAGATCGTTGGCATCTTGCTGTCCGGCGTCTCCGACCCGGTCAAAACGGTGGCCACCTGATGTTGTGGCGGATGCTCCGCAAGTACCTCAAGCCCTACAAACGGGAGATGCTGATCGTGGTCGTTCTCCAGCTGGTGGGGACCATTGCTTCCTTGTCCCTGCCGAGCCTCAACGCCGACATCATCGACAACGGGGTCGTGCTGGGCGACACCGGCTACATCGTTCGGACCGGAGCCTTGATGCTGGGCGTCTCGCTGATTCAGGCCGCCAGCACAATCACCGCCGTGTACTTCGGAGCACGCACCGCTATGGCCTTCGGGCGTGACGTGCGCTCGGCCACGTTCCACCGGGTCATCGAATTCTCCAGCCGGGAAGTGGCCCGCTTCGGAGCGCCGTCGCTGCTCACTCGCAACACCAACGACGTCCAGCAGATCCAGATGCTGGTCCTGATGAGCTTCACGATGCTGGTCGCCGCCCCCATCATGATGGTCGGTGGGGTCATCATGGCATTGCGCGAAGACGTCGGGCTGTCCTGGCTGGTGGCGGCCATCGTCCCGATTCTGGTCGCCATCATCGGGCTCATCGTCACCCGGATGGTGCCCAGGTTCCGCCTCATGCAACGCCGCCTCGACACCGTCAACCAGGTGCTGCGTGAACAGACCAGCGGCATCCGGGTGGTGCGGGCGTTCGTGCGCGAGCGGTTCGAATCGTCTCGCTTCGGTCGGGCCAACACCGACCTGACCGACGTGGCCATCAGCGTGGGCCGCTGGATGGCAGCCATCTTCCCGGCGGTGATGCTGGTGATGAACGCTTCGAGCGTGGCGGTGCTGTGGTTCGGCGGTCTGCGGGTCGACACCGGAGAAATGCAGATCGGATCCCTGACCGCCTTCCTTTCCTATCTCATCCAGATCCTCATGGCCGTAATGATGTCCACCTTCATATTCATGCTCCTCCCCCGGGCCGCCGTTTCGGCCGACCGGGTCGGCGAGGTGCTCGACACCGAACCGTCGGTGGTGCCTCCTTCCGATGGGGTCACCGAGCTGCCCCGCCACGGAACCCTGGCCTTCGAACAGGTCGCGTTCCGCTATCCGGGCGCCGAACAGCCGGTCCTCAGCAACGTCACGTTCGCCGCCCTACCCGGACAGACCACCGCCGTCATCGGGTCTACCGGAACCGGGAAAACCACCCTGGTCAACTTAATCCCCCGTTTGTTCGATGCCTCCGAAGGACGGGTCCTGGTCGACGGGATCGACGTGCGCCGCATCGACCCGGACACCCTGTGGGACAAGATCGGTCTGGTGCCTCAGAAGGCCTACCTGTTTTCCGGCACCGTGGCCTCCAACCTCCGCTACGGCAAACCGGATGCCACCGAGGCCGAGATGTGGGAAGCCCTCGAAATCGCTCAGGCCCGCGACTTCGTCGAGGCGATGCCCGAAGGTCTCGAGGCCCCCATCGCCCAGGGCGGCACCAACGTGTCGGGCGGTCAGCGGCAGCGCCTGGCCATTGCCCGGGCCCTGATCCGCCGGCCCGATGTGTATCTGTTCGACGACTCGTTCTCCGCCCTCGACGTCGCCACCGACGCCCGATTGCGGCACGCCCTGGCGGGAGTGATCGCCGAGGCGACGGTCATCATCGTGGCCCAGCGGGTGGCGACGATCATGGAGGCCGACCAGATCGTGGTGCTGGAGGACGGTGGGGTGGTCGGTCTCGGAACCCACGACGAGTTGCTGGAAACCTGCGCCCCCTACGCCGAGATCGTCGATTCCCAGCTTGCCGCGGAGGCATCATGACCGCCCCCCGCGCTATGAAAGAGACCGAACGCATCCAGGGTATGCGGGGACCCGGCCGGGGTGGGCCCATGGGCGGCGGGATGGTCGGTCAGAAACCGCTCGAATTCGGCCCGTCGATCAAGCGGCTCATCAAGCGGCTGCGGCCGGAACGGCCCAAAGTCATCGCGGTGATCGTGGCCGGAGTTATCAGCGTCGCCCTCACCGCCGCCGGACCGAGAGTGCTCGGGCGGGCCACCGACGTCATCTTCGCCGGGTTCATCGGCAAGAACCTGCCGGCCGGGCTCACCAAAGAACAGGCGATCGAAGCGGTCCGCGCCCAGGGCCAGGCCAAAATCGCCGACATGATGAGCGGCATCGACCTGGTGCCCGGTCAGGGCATCGACTTCACCGCTCTGCGCAACGTGTTGCTCATCGTGCTCGGCCTCTACGCCTTCGCCGCCCTGTTGAGTTTCCTGCAGGGGTTCCTGCTCAACGACGTCGTTCAGCACACCGTGTTCCGTCTCCGCTCCGAGGTCGAAGACAAACTCAACCGGCTGCCCCTGCGGTATTTCGACCTTCAGCCACGCGGCGAGCTGCTCAGCCGGGTCACCAACGACATCGACAACGTCGCCCAAAGCCTCCAACAGACCATGAGCCAGTTGCTGACCTCGTTGCTGACGGTGGTGTTCATGCTGGGGATGATGATTTCCATTTCCCCCACGCTGGCCCTGATCGCCCTGGTGACGATTCCGGTGACGATGTTCATAGCCGGGATGGTCATGAAACGCTCCCAGAGCCAGTTCATCACCCAGTGGCGAAAGACCGGCAGCCTCAACGTCCAGATCGAAGAGGCGTTCACCGGTCACTCCCTCGTCAAGGTGTTCGGCCGCCAGCGCGAAGTCCAGGAGTCGTTCGAAGTCGATAACGACGGACTGTTCAAAGCCAGCTTCATGGCCCAGTTCTTATCGGGCCTGATCATGCCGGTGATGATGCTCATCGCCAATCTGAATTACGTGATCATCGCCGTGCTGGGCGGACTGCGGGTCGCCAGCGGGACCCTGAGCCTGGGCGACGTCCAGGCGTTCATCCAGTACTCGCGTCAGTTCACCCAGCCGGTCACCCAGGTCGCCTCCATGGTCAACCTGCTTCAGTCGGGGGTCGCCTCAGCGGAACGGGTCTTCGAGCTGCTGGACGCCGAAGAGGAGCCGGACGAAGAGGCCATCACCGAGACCCCCGCCGAGGCTCACGGGCGGGTGGCGTTCGAGCATGTCTCCTTCCGTTACGACGAGGACCAGCCGCTCATCGAGGACGTGAGTTTCCACGTCGACCCGGGCCAAACGGTTGCCATCGTCGGACCGACCGGTGCAGGCAAAACCACCCTGGTCAACCTCATCATGCGCTTCTACGACCTCGATGCGGGGCGCATCACCCTCGACGGCGTCGACATCTCCGGACTGCGGCGCGAGGATCTGCGGTCCCAGATCGGGATGGTGCTCCAGGACACCTGGCTCTTCCAGGGGACCATCCGCGAGAACATCGCCTACGGGCGTCCCGACGCCACCGAAGAGGAGATCCTCACCGCCGCCCGGGCCACCTTCGTCGATCGGTTCGTCGTGAGTCTCCCCGACGGCTACGACACCGTCGTCGACGACGAGGGCGGCCGTATCAGTGCAGGCGAGAAACAGCTCCTCACCATCGCCCGGGCCTTCCTGGCCGACCCGGCCCTGCTGATCCTCGATGAGGCAACCAGTTCGGTGGACACCCGTACGGAGCTGCTGGTCCAGCACGCCATGTCGGCGCTGCGGGTCGACCGGACCAGCTTCGTGATCGCTCACCGCTTGTCGACGATCCGTGACGCCGATCTGATCTTGGTGATGGAAGACGGCCGGATCGTCGAACAAGGAAATCACCATCAGCTCCTCGAACTGGACGGTTCCTACGCGGCCCTCTACAACTCCCAGTTCAGCGGCCCCATCATCCCGCAGGCCCTGCCCGAACCGGTTGGGCCGTCACCGTCCTAGGAGCCGGGGGGCACCAGCTCCGCCCGCCGAAAATGATTCCGGCCCGGTAGGCGCGCACATCGGCTACCGTCGTGGTACACACGTACTCCATCAGGAGGACGTCGCCCGCTCCACCCACTAGTTCCGTTTGGTGGAGCGACCGCAGGACAACGATGTTCCGGCTCGCGCGATTCGCTCGACTTCGAACTCAGATCCGGCGGGGCGGTAGGCCCCAAACGGATCGAGGCTTCGGAAGGAGCACAACTATGTCCAGCAACATCTACGTGGGGAACCTCTCGTTCAACACCACGTCCAACGACCTGCAGACCCTTTTCAGTCAGCATGGTGAAGTAACCAAGGCCCAGGTCGTCAGCGACCGCGAGACCGGCAGATCGCGTGGCTTCGGCTTCGTCGAGATGGGTTCGTCGGAGAGCGCCCAGACCGCGATCAGCAAACTCAACGGCCACAACCTCGATGGACGTGACCTCACGGTCAACATCGCCAAAGAGCGTTCCCGCTGAAATCTGCTCCCCCCCGAACCATCGACGGCGGAAGGCGGCGGTGCCTGGGATGCGGTCATCCCCATCGTCAGCATTTCATCGACGATGCGTGCTCGGTGCCGAATTGCGCCTGTCGTAGCTACGCGAAACCCATGATTGCGGAAACGACGTCCAGCAAGGACTCGTGACCCGCGATCCTCGCGAGCCGACCAGCCTCTTCAACTCAGCGGCCCTGCCGGGACGGCTTCCGATCCGGCGGGGTCGCTGCGTATCCGGACACCGAAAAGCGGGCGCACCCGGCTCGACCCTGCCACGATTGACCACGCCATGACCCCCCACCCAACCCGACCGATGCGCATCGGCCCTCTCGAGGTCGACCCACCGGTGGTACTGGCCCCCATGGCCGGCGTCACCAACGCCTCGTTCCGGACGTTGTGCCGACGGTTCGGGGCCGGGCTGTATATCAGCGAGATGCTGGGCGCCCGAGCCATCGTCGAGAACCACGCCCGCACCCTCCAGTCGGCCGAGTTCGGAGAGAACGAACCGATCCGCAGCATCCAGCTGTACGGCATCGACCCGGCCACCGTGGCTGAAGCGGTCCGGCGCCTCGTCGACCAAGACCAGGTCGACCACGTCGACCTCAACTTCGGCTGTCCCGCCCCCAAGGTCACCCGGCACGGCGGTGGGGCGGCGTTGCCGTTCAAATGGCGCCGCTTCGAATCGATCGTGACCGCCGCGGTGGGAAGCGCAGGCAAGGTGCCTGTCACCGTGAAGTTCAGGATGGGGATTGACGACGACCACCTGACCTTCCTCGGCGCAGGCAGGATCAGCGAGGCAGCCGGGGCGGCCGCCGTCGCCCTGCACGCTCGTACCGCCGAACAGCTGTAGTCCGGAGAGGCCCGCTGGGCGGCCATCGGCGAGTTGAAAGAAGCTGTGACGTCTATCCCCGTCCTGGGCAACGGCGACATCTGGGAGGCATCCGACGCGACCGCCATGATCGATCAGACCGGCTGCGACGGGGTGGTGGTCGGCCGTGGCTGCCTGGGCAGGCCCTGGTTGTTCGGCGAA
>JAHEDM010000048.1 GCA_024641205.1 Actinomycetes bacterium | reverse complement strand
TGAACCGAGGATTCCCTCGACCTGAGCACCCGGGACACGTACTCCGGGGAGTAGGCCATGGCGCCGGCTACCGCCCAGATGACGATCAGTAGAACCAGTGCGCCGACTACCCAGCCGAGCCGCCGAATCCCTCTCACCGGTAGCTACCTCCCTTCCTGCGGGCTGTCTCCGCCCGCGGGCGCATGCCGAAGAGTGGGCGGAGCGAGACGGCCCGCCGCACTCCCTCGTAGCACAGGAACGTCAATGCTACCGAGGAGACGAGCAGGATCGCCCATTGTGCGATCCACGGGACCTCGAGGCGCACCACAGTGAAGGCCAGCACCACGATGACTGTCTGGTGGAGGATGTAGACGGGATAGGAACTCTCGGCGAGGTACGCGAGCGTCCGGGAAGGACGAATGAGCAGTTTGCGTCCCGTCCCGAGCAGGCCGACGATGACGAGCCAGATGGCCGTCAAACCCGCCAGGGCGACCACAAACAGAGCTAGAGAAGGGTCAGCCAGCCCGTCGCGCCAGCTCCCGGTGGCACTCCACCAGATGGACCCCGCGATTCCCAAGGCTAGAGCGACCCAACGGTTACGTTCGGCGGCGTCCATGAACTCTTCTGAGCACATCGCCACGTAGCCGAGGCCGAAGAAAACGAAGCAGGAGAATATGTTCTTGCCGGCGATATCGGGCAGCGCTTCGCCAATCACGATGGCGAGTCCGGCGATCAGCCAACCCCACGGACGGGCCAGGAGCCGGGAAAGGTCCACGAGACGGGAATTCGCCCGGCGCCGCCCCCGCCACAACGGAAGGGCCACCATCGAAATGATGAAAAGAAAGAGGATGAACCACAGATGGCCGGTGCCCAGGCCGCCGTAGTAGTCACCGCCGTCCTTGATGTTGAACTCGAGGAAGTCACCGCTCACGAGATAGCGGGGATACGAGCTTCGGTAGTCAGAGTTGAAACGGGCCCCAAACCAGGTCTGGGGCGGAATGAGCACCAGGAGCCCGAAGACCAGCGGCACGAGAATCCGCCGCACCCTTTCTGCCGCATATTCCGCCCGCGTCCGTCGACCCAACGCCAGATACGTGGAGGCCCCTGCCAGGGCGAAGAGGAGGGGCATATGCCAGGTGCTGATGAACAAGAGCACGTGCGACATCGCCGCCGAGACGTCCGCTCCCTTCACGTAGAAGGCCTCACCGGCGTTGAAGACCCGGCCGGTGTGGAACGGAAAGAGCAGTAGGACGGCGAGTACGCGTAGCCAGTCGATGTAGTGCAGACGTCGCGTTCGGTTGCGTACTTGCCCCCGTTCCGGGTCAGAAGGGGAAGTCGACGGCGTGGATGCTGCGAAGGTGTTTCCCGGCTCACCCAGTGCCGGGACTGGTACATTTGTCGCTCTGGCGTTCATTTCTCTCACCTCAATCTGAATCGGCGGCATGGTCTCGGTCAATTCGATGGGTTTGTCCGGGCTTCTTCGAGGTCTTGTTCGAGAGCGGCCCGCTCTTCGGAGGATTTCGGGAGCCACCAATCCCTCACACCCGAGACGTCGTGCGGTGCAACATCACCGGTGTATTCGGCAAACTGCTCCTCGGGGAAGGCGGTCTGCAGTTCGCGTAGGTGCTTGTCGAAGAACCCACACACGAAGTTGTTGAGGATCTCGAGCATCATGCCCCCGTCAATCGGTCCGGTGAGCATGGTATGGAGCGGCCCCCGCGTGATCAGCTGGTTGTCGGTGGTGCCGAGGTGGCTGGAGCCCTTCACGTGGAGACGGGTGATGTCGCCGCGAAGGCCGGCGGTTTCAAAGCGCTCATACAGGAAGTCGTTGAACCCGACGGGCCGGGCCGGTGAGCCTTCGACCTCGCCCCAAGCGTTCATCGAGTCCGAGTAGATCATCATGAATGGAACCGGGATGTCGGCGTTCCACCCCGTGTCGTGAAACGCACTCCCGTCGAGGTTGATGGCGGCACCCGCGCGTGGGTCTTGGTAGGCGACGGCGGCGGCAGCCGAGCCGCCGTACGACTGTCCCAGGTGGCCGACTCGGGTGAGGTCCGCCTGTTTGAGGATGTCGGCGATTTCGGGAGGAGATTGGCCGCCGGCGAGGGCCTCTTCTAAGAAGAGGACGTCGTCCACCCACACCTGGGGGCTTTCGTCGTAGACCCGGTCATCGAGCATGTTGTGCACCTTCAGAATTCCGACGTTGCCTTCGAAGCGCTCCTGGTAGGTCGTGCCTTGCATGCGTTTCGGCTCCGACTCCACCAATAGGTCCATAAGCTCATCGGGTTGTTCGGTGCCCTCCAGCCGGTTCTTCACCTCTTCCGCCGGGAGTCGAACGACATCGCCGTTGGCGAACACGACCGGGGCAGCGTCGTAAGGATGGGCGATGACGAAGACGACGTAACCGTGGCTGGCGAGGTGCTCCATCAGCACCGTGTTCTGGGAGAGGTAGCCGTTGAGACCGTGATTGAAGAACACGACCGGCAACGGTCCATCTTCGAGGACGGGGGCGCCTTCGTAGGAGTTCGTGTCAACGAGTCCGAGATGGGAAAAGAAGAACGAGGGCATGCCCAGCTCTTCCACGGCGAGCGCCGGAAACGTGGTCTGGAGCTCGGTGTCCGTCGCGTAAGGACGCGTGGTGTAACCGTCTGCCGTGCTGGCCGGGTACCAGACCCGCACCGCCAGCCGCCTGGGCTGGTCATCCGCGTCATACAGGACGCCCAGGCGGGTGTGGTCGGTGAGCTCGAAGTCGCGCACTCCGACCGGGTTGGGGCCGTCTGGTTCGGGGAGGCTGAAGACCGGTAGCGAGTAGAGCGGGGCAAAGGCCACGACTGTCAACACCAAGAACACACCGCCCGAGACCCAGGGAATCCTCGTTCGGGGCTGCGCGTTTCGCAGCGACCGCAACGCCAGGACAATCAAGAAGATAGCGGCGGCGACCCCCCCGGCCGCTGCCTGCCAGCGGCCGTTGAGAACTCCGAGAACCGCACATGTGGCAGCGCCTGATGCAAAGCCCCACAATGCGGCATTGCGTTGGCCAAGATTGCGCCAGAACCAAGCAATGCAGAAGCCGAGAAGTGAGATGAGAAGAAGAACGTCAGTGGTCAACACAGTTGAATCCTTTCGTTGATCGCCCTTTGGTGCTGGGGGATGGCGATCGGTTGGGTTTGCACTCCCACATATAGGTGGTTCCAACAGGGTCGCGCCGGGGGGCCACGACTTCATCCGTGGCGGCACCTGACTTGAAACCCGCGCTTCCCCGCAGACGACTTCAGTACCTGTCCCGATGTGCTCCGAGCTCTCGGTGTGTACCTTTTTGTTGTCAAAAGGAGAATCACGATGAACAAACTGATGGTGCTTGTGGCTGCATTTCTCATGGTCTCGGGTTGTGCCGGCGGCACAAGCGACGAGCCGACCTCGACGTTTTTCGTGGTTCCTAGCCCGACGTCGGCCCCTCCTCCGATACCGGCGCCCGCATCTCCGGCCACGACTGCCTCTGCGCGACCCGCGGACCTATGGCAGCTACCCACCCCGTGTGATGGGACATGCGATTTGGAGGTCCTCTTTGAGGTCCCGGTTGGTCAGAGCGGTATCGGCTATGCCAACGTCGGGCTGGACGAGATGGAAGCTTACGGTCCCAGCGCCCTTGCTACGACCGTCAACGGCGCAGTCTGGATCGCCGACGTGGTCAACAATCGCCTCCGACAATTCGCGCTAACCGGCGAGGCGATCGCTTCGATCGACCTAACCGAGTACGAGGTTGCCGTCCCGATCGATATCGCGGCCGGTCCCGACGGACTGCTGGTGTTGGACGTGTATCCCGCTACCCAGCGATACCGGGTTGTGGAACTCGACGCCCACGGGCATTTCGAAGAGGCCCACGCTCTTCCCCGTGGTTTGTGGCTGGAGGACGGGCTGACCGGAGTCGCCTGGGGTCCGCAAGGAGAGATCTGGGTCGAACTCGAGTTCGGGAATCGCACCGCTACCCTCGACATGGACGGCCCCGCCGTCACCTTCGAAGAAACCGTCGGGCACCCGTACCCGGACGGCAACTTCGCCCCCATTCCGAATGCCCCCTTTGCCTACCAGGCCGGATCGCATCGGGTCTCCCTCGACTCTGACGCCGATCTAGGCGGACTGACATTGATCGGAGTCAACCAAGACGGCAGCTTCGTTCTGCAAATGGACGAAGTAACCCAGGACCCCAACGGGGCCTTCCGCGTGAATGAGACGCTCCACCTCTTCGACAACCAGGGTGAACACGTTGGCACAGCGATATTCCCCCTCGAAGACCAATTCATCTACGTCGACCACTCCCTGGTGGTCGGCGGCGATGGCTACCCCTACGCCCTCCTCACCAGACCCGACAGCATTGCCGTCGCCCGCCTCGCCTACACCAGATGAGCCGCGGTGCGACACCTGTCCCATCCGTTGGCGAACAGGACGGTGTCCATGTGATCAAAGCCGCAAATCATCCCCGGAAAGTACAGCCTCGACTTCTGGGATGACCAGGCCGGAGCGATCGGCGAGCAAGTCCGAGCACCAGCGGTATGGGCCGGCATCGGCGCGCATCGCCTCGGCGGCTCCGGCCTTCATACCGACCTCTTCTGGGCTCCTGGTGAGCGACACGACCATTTGGTGAAGGCGCATCGTCGCCACCAGCACGTCGAAGAACCCCAGATCAGTCGGCGGGATCTTCGACAATGATCGGTACAGCAGTTCGAGTCTCTGGCGGTTGCTTTCTCCCAGATAGGCGCCGGCGGGAAGCAGCGAGGCGAGATCGTACCTCCGTCCAGGACCGTGATCCCGGTCCAATCGATCACCTTCAGCCTGCCCCCCGGTTCGACCAGCACGTTCCAGGGATGGAAGTCACGTTGGATCACGGCCGCCGGATCGGGGGTCAGGTGTCCGAGATTCGCCAAAAACCAGTCTGCGGGAGCGACGAATCCTCTGAGTTCTCCGATCTCTGATCTCCACAGCTCGAGCATGCGTTTGGCACGTGCCAGCGGCTCGGGATTGGCCTCGCCCGTCAATGGCGCGGCGAATGGCCTCCGGTCGAGTGCGTGCAGATCCACCAGCAGCTGCACGAATTCGACGGTTGGCGCTTCTTTGAGATCCTCATCAATCACCATCGTGTCGCCCAGCAACAAGCCTGCGACCCGTTCCATGATGATGAACGGTCGACCCAGCGCCACGCCATCCGAATCCGCCAATACCACTCGCGGTGCCGGATATCCGGCATCGAACAGTAGGCCGAGACCCGTGAACTCACGCTCTCTTTCAATCTGCCTTCATCACCGGAGAACACGCGCAGGATGAGCTGACTCAACCCGCCGGGAAGTGCGGGGCTCACACCGAACGCGTAGATATCGGCCTCCCACCCGCCGGTGAGCTTGACGAAACCGGCCATCTCAACCTCGGCCAGGCGCGCTCGGAGGTAGCAGGCCAACCGCTCCTCGATATCCACCATCTCCATCGACTATTCCTTTGCCGTGTCCGTCTCACTATGCCCGGTGAAAGACCTTGACAGATCATCGTCATCTCGCTCGCCAGGGGCCGCTCAGGGAGTATCGTCGTCTCCTTCCAGCCAGAGCATGACGGCGCGGACTCGCCGGTCGATCGACGGCTCAGGGAGGAGGTCGAGTTTGGTGAGAATGTTGCTGACGTGGGTCTCAACCGTTCTTTGGTTGACGACTAGCCGATCTGCGATAGCCGCGTTGGAGTGCCCTTCGGCCATCAACGCCAGGACCTCTCGCTCCCGCTCGGTGAGCCGGTCGAGCGGTCGGGATCGCCGTGATCGGCGGAGCAACCGGCTCACCACTTCGGGATCGATGGCACTGCCCCCTCCCGCCACCCGGCGCAGAGCGTCGAGGAATTCGTCGATGACCGTCACCCGATCTTTGAGCAGGTAGCCGACCCCGCCCGCGTTGTCGGCCAACAGATCGATGGCATAGGTTGTTTCGATGTGCTGGGACAGCACCAGCACCCCGGTTTCCGGAACCCGGCGTCTGACCTCCAAGGCTGCCTCAAGACCCTCGGTGGTGAAGGTGGGCGGCATGCGAATGTCGACGATCAGCACATCCGGGGCCTGTTCACACACCGCCTCGACTAACCCGACGGTGTCGGAGAAGCTTTCGAGCACTTCGATCCCTTCGTCCCTTAGGAGCCGTGCCAACCCGTCGCGGATGAGCGCAGAGTCGTCGGCAAGAATCACTCGCACGGGATCACCGCCTCAACCGTCGTCCCGCCACCGACCGGGCTGTTGACCTCCAACCGCCCTCCGGCTGCCGCCACCCGGTCGGCCAGGCCTTCCAGACCGGAGCCGCCGCTCATCGTGGCCCCACCCTGGCCATTGTCGTTTACCGTGATCCGCACATGGCCGTCCCGTGGTTCCACGGTCACCCAGGCCGCGGCGGCACCGGAGTGCTTGGCGACATTCGTCAGCGCCTCGGCCACGACGTAGTAGGAGGCCAGTTCCACTTCGGTAGGGAGTCGATCTGGGGTCACTTCGGCATCGATCGCAATCGGCAGCCGTTCGGCCAGGCCTTCCACCGCGGCTTCGAGGCCCCGCTCGGCGAGCAAGGCCGGATGCATTCCTCGAGAGACATCCCGGAGTTCCCTCAACGCTTCGCGAACCTCGGTAGAGGCCTGATCGAGCAGGACGCTCACCTCGTCACAGACCCGACCATCGGCCAGGCGGCGCCCGCGCTGTAGGAGCAGCCCTAGGGCCACCAACCTCTGCTGTGCCCCGTCATGTAGATCACGTTCTACTCGTCTTCGGGCCACGTCACCGGCGGAGACGATCCTGGCCCGTGAGGCGCGCACTTCTTCGAGCTGGGCCGTCACCCTGGCATTGAGGTGCTCGACCTGGAGGGCCATCCCCACTGCCGCGGCAACCGCCTGGAGGCGCTCCGGCCGACGCAGCAGCGACGCTTGATGATCCAAGGCGCCTACCCCCCGGCCTCCGGATCGGATATGGGTGCGGCTTCGTCCCTCGCCCATCTCACCGCCCATCAGGCGGCCCGCCTCGTCGACGAGTCCGTCCACGTCGTCCGACCAGCGCAACAAGCGGAGCGACTCATCACCAAGGGCCCGGGCCACCGCCGGCTGGAGATCCCCGCCGCCTTCCTTGAGATCGACCACCAGGTCGGCCAGGTCGGCGCGGTCCCACCGCCCATACACAGTGTTTAATCCAGATCCGATCGGTACCAACGCAGTGGCTACCAACCACCCGGCCGGAAGTGCCCCACCACTGAGGGCGGCGTCACCGACGGCCAGATCGATTGCTCCAATCGCTCCGACCGCTGCCCACAGGGTGGCGGTCCCCAACACCACCCAGGGTGCCGGATCGCCGAGGGGACGCCACACGGAGCGCCTGCGGAGTACACGCGCAGCTACCGTGCCCATGGTGACGGCCGTTAGCAGCGCCACACCCGCCGAAGCAGTGCGGAAGATTTCGGGATTGTCCGCGATGAGGGACGAAAACCTTGGGTGACCGATCCGGGACGGGTCCACGAGTAGCAGGGCAACGGCAGTCGTTATCGGGACCGCGATAGCAGCGGCCGGCAGAAGCGACCGCTTAACTTCCGCCGGGATGGTGTCGAGCAGAATCCACACGGCAATCGGCACGAGAAGCATCGGGGCCAGTCGGCCGATGAGGTAGAACGTCGCTGTGTCGCTCAGGACCAACACCTGGGTGAAAGCGGCCACCGCCCCGACGATCAGCCAGCTCGCGGTCGTGGCCCGTCGGGAGCGGCCGGCAAGCCAGGCTGCTCCGACAAACAACCAACCAACCACCAGGACCAGTCCGGTTTGCCAGGGCGGTAGCCTTGGCCCCGGGTAATGCTCGGTTAGCTGCCACTGCGCAACCCGGCCCAACGCATCGACTTCGATAGTGTTGGCCAGTAGATCCCCATTCGTTCCGATCCCCAGGGCGGCCGTCCGATCGCCGCCCTCGTTGGTAAATCGGATGAAGTTGACTGGTCCGGTCACCTCTTGCATCCGATCGATCTCACCTCGGAACGATTCGGATGTAGTGCTTTGCTGGAGGCTCTCACCGAGCCGTTCTTCGAATTCGGCATCGGTCAGTGCCCGCTGGTCACTGACAATTTCGAAGGTCCAGGCCATAGCTGCATGCACCGGAGAGAGCCCGGCGTCGATCCCAAGCTCCATTCGAAGCAGATCGGTGACCGGCAGGCTCTGCTGATCTCTCCCCAACCAGAAGGCGCCCGAAACGGCGGCGACGCCAACCACAACTGCGATGGCCAGCCCGAATCGGATACGACCTGTCGGTTCCACCCCCCCATCCTCGCGGATCCGAACCGGTGATGACATCCGTGCCTGCACGGACCACTCGTCCGGGTTGAGGCGGATCGATACGGGACGTTTTCACCCACCACCAAACCAGGGACGGCCCCCATGACCGGTGAGCTCGTTTCGTATACGTTGACCGCAAGAAGGACAAGGAGCTAAAGAGATGAATCATCCTCAATACCCAGACCAGGCTCGACGGGTTGCCCACCGCGGCGCCACCCGCGAGCTCCCACCGGCGTCAGGAGGTAGACGAAAGATCACGTTTGCAAGACGGATCGGAGTGGCGGTGGTAGTGGCCGCGGTGATGTTGACGCTCAACTCGCTCTGGTACGCGGTACTGATGCGAGGTTTCTACGACCGGGACACCGGATCGTGGGGAGCGATCGCTCGCGACAACCCCTCGATGCTGTTCATTCTGTTGTCGTTTCTGACGCTGGCCGGTCTGATGACCATCGCCTATCCCCACGTCAGCTTTGGACGCAGCCGCTGGACCCGAGGATTGGGACTCGGGATCATGGCGGCACTGATCTTCATCGTGCCTGCCAGTTTCTACTACTTCGGCACCACCGACATCCTCGTCGGAGAGGTGATGGTGGCCGACATTGGTTGGCATCTCATTGAGGAGAGCGCCGCCGGTCTTACTCTCGCCGCCTTGATCGGGCGAGACGCCTCCCAGCAGACAGAAGAGGTCCGATTCCCTGACGGGGTCGGGGTAGCCCGGTGACCACTCGGATCCGAAACCCGTCGGCGAAAGTGCCGACCCGCAACTCGACAGGGCTAGCGCTCTACTTCTTGTTGGCGTTTGGCATCACTTGGGTGCTAGTAGCACCGATCGCCGCGTCCAACCAGGGTTGGATCTCCACCGACCTCGGTGAAGGCTGGCATGCCCTGGGGGCGCTCGGCCCGCTGGTAGCGGCCCTGGTGATCAGTCGCCGCACCCCAGGTGCCGTCGGCCGTTTGAGAGACGGATTGGCACGCTGGAAGGTTTCGCCCTGGCTCTATGTGGCTGCCCTCAGCCCGGCCCTCTTCTTGATGCCCGCAGCCCTGGCGGTCCGGTTCGCCGAAGGGCAGTGGCCAACCCTTAGCGGTCTGTTCGACTCACCTCGTTTGATCGGCGGCGGTTGGTTTCTTGCAATGATCGTGCCGGCCGTTGCGTACGGAATCGGCGAGGAAGTCGGCTGGCGCGGGTTCGCCCTACCCCGGCTCCAAACGCGGTTCCAACCGTTCCCCGCGGCTGTTGTGCTCGGGGTTGTCTGGGTGGCCTGGCACCTGCCCTTCTACCTGTACCGGTCGGGCATGGTGGACACCACCCTTGCCGAACAGATCGCCCAAGCGATGGTGATCATCATCGGCGGGTTGTTCTTGGCGTGGCTCTACAACAGCACCGGCGGGAGCATCCTGCTCTGTGCCGTCTGGCATTTCACCCACAGTGTGGTCCACGTGGCCATCCCTGAGGTGTCCCAGACCTGGGACACGTACATCGGAGTGTTCGGCACAATCCTGGCCATATCGGTCACCACGATCTGGTGGCGACGAATGAGCGTGCACCACACCGAGACCTTCCCACAAGCCATCGACGAAAGGAACGCACCATGACTCGGTCTCTCAACCGATGGATGATCCCCCTATTCGTGTTCACGGCGCTCGCCTATGCGGTGTCGTGGCTGATCTGGCTCCCACAACTGGCCGCCGCCCAAGGATGGATTGACGGACCCGCCTGGAAGTACCTCCACCTGCTCGGTGGGATCGGCCCGATGACGGCAGGCATGTTCGTCACGTGGCGATATGCAGGCGCTGCCGGACTCCGGAAACTCGGCCGCCAATGCACCGCCTACCGCGACTGGAAATGGATCCTCGTCGGGATCTTCGGCCCGGTCGTCCTGTTCGGAGGTGGAGTCCTGGTCGCCCGGGTCTCCGACGGAGCCTGGCCCGACCTGTCCCGATTCGGTGGGACCAACGAATACGCCTCGCTGGGGTTGGCCGTCTATTGGATCGCCAACGTGATCTTCTACGGGTTCGGCGAAGAGGTCGGCTGGCGCGGGGTCCTGCTCCCTCGCCTCCAGGCCAAGATGAGCGCCCTCTCGGCGACACTCGTCGTGACCGTGACCTGGACGCTGTGGCATCTCCCCCTATTCGGGTTCGTCGACGGCTATCTGGCCATGGACCTGGCAGGATTCGCCGGGTTGTTCTTCAGCTTCCTCACCGGAGCGCTGATCATGACCTGGATCTACAACGCCAGCGGCGGAAACCTGCTGGCGGTGGCACTGTTCCACGGCTGCCTCGACATCGTCATCAACACGCCGTCAAACACCGCCATCCTTCCCACCTCGATGGGTTTTCTCATCACCATCGCCGGCATTGCGCTGTTGCTGCGCTACGGCCGGCGGGACCTCGCCTCCAAACCCCGCGTCAGTGAACCAGCCCCAACGGCGATTATCGAACACCAGCCCAGAGAAGTGATGGCCGGAAGGAGCTGAGCCTCGATGATCATCCCCGGTGATCTCCTCCCGCTCGGAGCCCTTCGGCAGTGGCGTCTTGCTGAATGCAGTACAGGCCACGGGTGCCGAATCGGATCCGGCTGTGGCGTCCGTGCCCGCACGGACCACCCCTCCGGGTTAGAGCGGAGCAAGACGGGTGA
>JAHEDM010000286.1 GCA_024641205.1 Actinomycetes bacterium | reverse complement strand
GCGCTGATGGAGATAGTCCCTTCGGAAATCTCGATCGACGGCCGCAGTTCGGCGATGCGCTTCAGATCGATGACCAGCTTCGGCCGGATCGACCCGTCGCGAAAGCCGATGACGAGATCGGTTCCCCCAGCCAAAACACGGGCATCCGAACCGTATTCGTCGAGCAGGGCCACCGCTTCCCCCACGCTCTCCGGTCGGGCGTATGCATATTCCTTCATCAGCGATGTCATCCTTCGTAACAGAGGTCTCCTGATTTCAGGTGCACCTGCTTCGTTTCCTTACAACACCTTGTCGACCTCATCCATCAACTCCTGCGGATTTGCCGCCCGGACGAAATAGAACGGCCGGGAGCAGAAATGTTCGAGGAAATCCACCCGCGCTTTACGGAGCGGGAACGTATCGATCACGGGCATCGGGAAGCCGGGAGCAAGCAATTCGTTGAGCAGGAAGTAATTCTGCAATGAATGGAAGCTCTGGAATTGGGCCTCGAACGCGATCATCTCGACCAGGTTTGCGTCGAAGTTCCCATCGATGGCCGGAACAACCACAACATCGACGTTGCTCGGCTGGTCGTAGATTTCCCAGGTCGGCATCTCACCAAAGAACTTCTCGACCCCCTTGTTGGGCGCAGCCTTATCGGCCCGTTCGGTTCCCTTGGCTCGCTTCTTCAAAAACACATCCTTCGAACCCATCACTGCCCGACCGTCTTCGTCGATGACGGTCGTCTCGGTCGAAACCAGCAGGCCTCCCCGCCTGCATGCCTCGATCTGGCCCATGCTCTTGCCGTGGTTCGATTCACCGCCCAGAAAGACAATGGTCTGATCTCGGTACCGAACCGCCGAGGCATGAAAAGGATGGAGTCCGGCCGCTTCCATTTTCAACGCCAACACGGCCACAACCACCTTCTGCAGGGGACCGGGCGCCCACTCGCCGTTGAAGGTCATCACACCGTTTTCGTACTCGACCGAGGTTTCGGCATCCTGGTTCCACACGATGTCTGGACCGGCCAGAGTCACCTGAGGTTGAATCCGCACATCGGCCAGCCGGTAATTGAGGAAGTTCATGTCCTCGAGCACGTGATCCACGGGATCGGTGCCAAAGACATCAACACGCAACCGCGCCCTCCCCGCCGACATTTCTTGTGATAGCTGCAGCTGGCTCATGTTCTCCTTCCGCGGCGCTCCGGCCCTACCGCCGTCGCGCATCTTGACGCATTCCCATTGGACCGCACCGGCCTGTCCTCATCGCCTGCCGATCTGCTCCGCCCGGCCCGGACCGGGCTGCTATTTGCCCAGCTTCGCCTCCTCACGGTCGGCAGGAGTGTCCTCCATCGCCAGCACCAGAGCTTCCGCCTCTTTGGCGTGCTCTCGCATAGCCTGGGCAGCTCGCTCCGGGTCCCGAGCCTCGAGCGATTCGAGGATGGCCACGTGGCGCCTTCCCAGCCAATGCAGGTCGATGCCCGGCACGGCTGCCGTGACGTAGGTCCTGGCAAACGGCTCGAGCATGGACCAGGTTCTCTCGAGCGTTCGGTTCCCGGAGCCGCGCACAACGGCGGTGTGGAACTCCGTGTTGCTGATGGCGTGTTCGTGCACGGATCCCAAGTCCGCCCACCTCCGCATATCGTCGATCAATCCCCGCAGACTCGCCAGGCCATCCTCGGTCAACCGTACGGCGGCTAAACGGGCGGCCATCGCCTCCAGTTCGGCCCGTACTTCCATGGCCTCGACCAGCTCTCGCTTGGTCGGACGACGGACCCGCGCCCCTCGATAGGCTTCCATCTCAACTACACCGAGCGTAGCCAGATCTCGCAACGCCTCCCGGACGGGCGCCTGGCTGGTACCAAGCTCACGGGCCACCCGGGTCTCGACGATGCGAGACCCGGGCGCCAGCTCACCTTCCAGGATCCATTGCAGGATCCGGTCCTTCACCTGGGCGCTCAACACATTGCGCGCCACAGGGTCCGATCGGCGGTCGGCCGGTGTCGTCATAGCGTGAACAGGTCCGCACCGACGACGTCGCCCTCCTTGATCTCCTCAGCGAGGATCTCAACGATTCCCGTCGACCCGTTGACCCTCAGGCGGTCGCCCGTCTTGATCTTCTGCGTGGCCACCGATGTCCCGATTACGGCCGGGATCCCGAACTCACGGGCAAGAACCGCCGGGTGCGAGACCACTCCACCGGCATCGGTTACCAGTGCTGAGATCTTGGTGAACAACGTCACCCAAGCCGGATTGGTCATCTGGCAAACCAGAATGTCACCCTTGTTGACCATATCGAACTGATCCACGCTGAGCACAACCTTGGCGATTCCCTGGTAGACACCGGGGGAAGCTGCCAGACCGCCAATCTGGTCCTCGGCTTCGGGCTGCTCCATGTACAGACGGTCCGGGAACCCCCACAACCCCAAGTAGGGGAACTCGAGCTGTGATTCGGTTGCCGTCCCGATCCAGTCCTTGGGCCGGACCGTGTAGGCAACTTCCCGCTCGGCCTTACGCTCGGCAATGATGCTGGCGGCATCGAAGCCTTCCGGATCCCCCATGAAGTAGCGAAGTTCGTTGTACTTCAGGTAGATGACGTCGTCGGCGTTGTCGAGCACGCCCATCTTCACCAGGTGACGACCGATGCAGACCAGCACCAACCGAACATGGGCATTGCTGCCCTGGTCGATGTAGAAGTGGTGGTCGGGCGTGAGGGGTGCCATCTTCAGGTTGATGTCGTTAGCCGCCTTCATTTTCTCGAGAGCTTCACCCTCAAGGCCTTCCAGCAGCTCCGCCGCGGCAGCCTTGATATCGTCGGCCAGGTGCGCCACCGTCGACGGGTAGTCGTAGTCCGTCTCCAGGTAGCCCTTGATGACCTCGAGCACCGGCTCCGCCTTTTCATATCTGCTGGGAAAGATGAACTCGTGGCTCCACACCGCGTGCCATCCGAATTCCCGCTGATACGGCTTCAGCTTCTCTGCAATGAAGTTCTTACCGCGCTCGGAGGCCTCGAGAGCTGCCAGCACTTCACTACCGGTGTCCTTGGCGAACAATTCCGCGAGTTCGG
>JAHEDM010000285.1 GCA_024641205.1 Actinomycetes bacterium | reverse complement strand
CCACATCGAGCCGGGCCAGCCGTTCGGGCCGGCTGCTGCGGAATGGCGCTACGGCGACGTTCCCGGGTTTTTTTCCTCCACCCTGGGCGGGGCCTACCGGATGCCTAACGGCAACACCGTCATCTGTGAGGGAACGGAGGGCCGGGTCTTCGAAGTGAACCCGGACGGCACCCTGGTCTGGGTGTACCTGGGCAACGGACCCATCCATCGAGCGCCGCGTTACTGGGAACCTGTTTCGGCCGCTCCGCAGGCTCCGGCGGCGACGCCCTTGCTGAGCAACCATCCCAACCCGTTCAATCCCGTCACCACCATCGCGTTTGCAGTGGAGAGAACGCGGCAGGTCACCATCTCGGTGTTCGATGTGAATGGTCGGAGAATCGCCACCATCACCGATAGGATCTATGATCCAGGGTTCCACTCCGTGAAGTGGTCAGGACAGGATGATAAAGGCCGGGACGTTCCATCGGGGACCTACCTGGTGCGAATGGATGCCGGCGCGGGAGCCGAGGCACGGAAGGTGACATTGGTGAGGTAAAACCTCATCGGCTCTTGTATTTCGAATCACCAAAAGGGGGACTGACTCATGAAGAAGTCAATGATCATCACGACGCTGCTCGTCGTTGCGGTGGCGGCTCAAGCTTTTGCGGGCGGCGAGGGATCAGTCAAGATTCCTTTCGATCCGGATGTGGGCTGGGCGGTGATCAACACAGCAGGTAGCGGAAAGCTCATTGTTGTCGCTCACGTGCAGAACGGTCTGCCGAATGAAGAATTCGTCGTGGGCGTTCGCGTGAGATATGAGGACGGAAGCACGGATATCCATGAAGATATCGCGACGCTCACCACCAACGGGCAGGGCAAGGGTAATGTTCAAGTCCAGGTGGACATCAACCCCCCTGCCGGTGACAGCACGCTCCGCCGGGTTGCAGTACGCGTCAGGAGGGCGCCTCAACCGCTTTATTTGGCGGTTGGTTGGGATATTCCTCTCAAGTGAGGGAGCGGAGGAGTACCTGAGACGGGTGGTTGCCATCGAAATGGGCAATATTGGTGTGCCCTGCCGCCGGCTCCGATCTGGCAAGTGATCTTGTAGTGGGAAACGGTTTTTCCGATCAATGGCATATCCCATCCAATTGCGATCAGTCTATATCACCGTGTAAACCCCAACAAGATGTGTGTTAAGTAGGGCCACCTGCGGGTTATGTCGTTAACCGGGAACAGGTGAGAAGCAGAGAATCCAAGAACCTAAGAGGATTTCCGGCCATATCAGTCAGCACCTGCCGTCAACAGACACGCCTATCGCACCAGCGTCATCCTCCCATGCGCCACCCGGCCGTTGGCTTCAAGGCGGTAGAGGTAGACTCCGCTGGGGAGGTTCCGACCGTCGAGATGCGCCTGATGGGCACCCGCCTCCTGCTGGTCCGACACCAGCGTCTGGACCTTCCGACCGGCCAGGTCGTAGACCGTCAAACTCACGAAGGCCTCACGGGGAAGTTCGTAGCGGATCGTGGTGCGCGAGGTGAACGGGTTCGGGTCGGCCATGATGACGCCCAGCGAGGCGGTTCGGGTCTCATCGACCGCGCTGAGGCCCAGGTTCTTGCGACCGTAGTAGACGTCCTGTTCGCCGTTGAACGTGGCTGCCCAGGCCAGGCTGAAGCCCGCGTCGTCGGAGACCATGTGGAAGTAGTCGCCCATCTTGTCCTGGTTCGGCCAGCCCACATGCGGATCGAACGAATCCGACAGCCGCTCGTTCGCGGTCCAGGTCACTCCGCCGTCCGTTGAATACGAGTAGTAAAGGGACGACAGATAGGTGCCCGGATCGTCGCGCGTGTCGAGCCAGACAGCGTCGATCCGCCCGGAGGGGCTGGTCGACATGGTCCCGAACCACTGCCAGGCGTTGCCCGGGTCATCGTTCACACGGACCGGTGTGCTCCAGTTGGCGCCACCATCGGAACTGCTGGCGAACATCACGTCCAGCGGGTCGCTATCCGGCGGATTCACGGAGCTGAGCACGTAGACCGCATGGCCCATGGGACCCGAGCTAAGCGCGGTGGCAATGTGCGCCTGCCCGAGCAGGCCTCCAGGGTTGGGACCGGAGCGATCATCCATGAAACCGCCGAGGTCGACGACGGTCGACAGGTTCCAGGTGACGGCCTGCCCGGCATAGCGGGCGTTGTTCGAGCGAGCCACGACAAGGTCGTTATCGTAGGCTCCGACTGTGTAGAGAGCACCGCTGGGGTTAAACCCGCTTCCAGGCGCCACCGCGAGCGTTCCCCAGTACGGATTGTCGGTGATCTCGATGCAGGCCTCGTACGAGTCACCATCGTCAACGGATCGCGTGAAGAAGCCTGGATAGCAGATGCTCCAGTAGCTGGTCCAGAATGAGTAGATGTGACCGTCGCCGACACCGCCGGTCTTGTCGATCACCATCCACTGCTTGTCACCGCCCTGGGCCGACGTGCCGGAATCCCAGGGCTGGCCGACTTCGGGGGAACGGAAGACGTCGCATAAATAGTCGTTCTCGTTCTCGACGGTGAGGCTGTTGTAATAGACCCCTCCCTGCGAATCCGAGTCCAGCACGGGATCGGACCGGAAGATGCCAGGCTCGATCACCCCGGGGAAGGTCCAGGTATGTCCGCCGTCGATGGTGTAGCCGTAACCCGCCTGGCGAAAGTTGCTCGTAATGGTGTCGAACTGCCGCCAGCCGATCACCATCCTGTCCGGATCAGTGGGATCCACGGCGAGGGACGGTTCGTTGGCCGCGTCACCGACGATGTTCTGACCGAGATCATCGACGTTCACCTGAACGGCAAAGAACGAATCCCTGGCCATGCGCATGGCGGGCGACCGCGAATGGTCCGAGCGGGGCGAGGCGACATAGGGGTCGTCCGGGACCTCGTTCTGGTACGGGGTCTGGATCTGGTTCCGCTCCTCCGCGGATGCAAGGGAGGTGAGGACCAGGGCGAGCAGGACCAACGCGCAAGTCGGCGCGAAACGGGGGGTGCTTATTAAATTTTTCATTCCATTATTTGACAATAGATCAGGCTCGAAGTCAACAGTTGTCCCTA
>JAHEDM010000047.1 GCA_024641205.1 Actinomycetes bacterium | reverse complement strand
ACGATGTGGGCCGGATCGCTGCTCTCGAGAACACGCGGTACAACGAGTACCACAAGACCCGGGAGGGCCAGTTCTATCTCTTTGAGTGCGTCGACGACCCCGAAGCGGCGCAGGCACTCTTCTCGACGGTCTTCGCCTGGGCGTCGCAGCGAGGGCTGGATGCCGTCGTCGGACCCAAGGGATTCGGTCCGTTTGATGCCTACGGCTTACTGGAGAAAGGCTTTGAGCATCGCCAGACGATGACCATGCTCGGCTACAACCCTCCCTATTACATCGACATGGCAGAGCGGGCAGGTTTCAAGAAGGAAGTCGACTTCATCTCCCATTTCCTCGACGGGACGACGTTCGAGCTTGACGAGCGAATCGAGAAGGTGGCCGCCCGCACCAAGGAGCGGAGCGGGCTGACCATGAAGGAATTCTCCTCGAAGAAGGAGATCCGGGAGTGGGCCGAGCGAATCGCCCGCGCCTACAACGACTCATTCGTCGAAAACTGGGAGTACGTACCGCTGACCGACGCAGAGGTCGACTTCATCGTTTCCAACATCATGGTGGTGGTCCGGCCGGATCTCATCAAGCTCATTACGCAGGGCGACCGGATTGTCGGTTTTCTGCTCGCCTTTCCCGACATGTCGGCCGGGATGCAAAAAGCCGGGGGAAGGCTCCTACCGTTTGGTTTGGTGCACCTGCTGGCGGCGATGCGTACCAAGGAATGGGTGGTCGCCAACGGCATCGGAATCCTGCCTGAGTTCCAGAAGCGGGGAGGGAACGCCTTTCTCTACTCCGAGATTGTGAAGACCTTCAAGGCGGCAGGATTCAAACGCTATGAAATGACCCAGATAGCCGAGTCGGCCGTCAAGATGCGCAGCGACCTGGTGAAGATCGGCGGAGTACCCCACAAGAACCACCGGGTGTATCGAAAGAAGCTCTAGGGCGAGCTTCGCTCGCCGACGCATCGTTTGGAGCCGAGCGTGTCACCGCAACGAGACATCGAACAACCTTGATGCGCATCCTTCTGGTTGAGCCCTACTTCGGAGGTTCGCACGCTGCCTGGGCCGAGGGATATGCGCGGGCGAGTGCTCACGATGTGGATTTGCTCACGCTTCCGGCCCGATTCTGGAAATGGCGCATGCGGGGGGCGGCGCTGACTCTGGCCGAGCAGGCCGAGGAATTGGTAGCCGAGCGGGGCCGTCCCGATATAGTGCTCGCCTCAGACATGCTCGACCTTCCGACCTTTCTCGGTCTCACCCGACACATCATCGGGCATCCGGCTGTTGCCCTGTACATGCATGAGAATCAGATCACCTATCCGTCGCCACCGGGAGCGAATACCGATCATTCGTACGGATTTACCAACTGGTTGAGTGCCGTCGCAGCCGATCTGGTTCTGTTCAATTCCGCGTATCACCTGGAAGAGTTCTACTCGGTGCTGCCGGGCTTGCTCGGAAGCTTGCCGGACTTCCGCCATAGCGAAACGATCCCGGCCGTGAGGGCCCGATCGGAGGTTCTGCCGGTAGGCATCGACCTGGGGCGGATCGCCGAACGGGGCGGTCCGGGCGACCGGCCGATCGTCCTGTGGAACCAGCGGTGGGAGTACGACAAGAATCCGGCTGCCTTCTTTCACGCCATCTACCGGCTCATGGACGAAGGGCTCGACTTCGAGGTGATACTGGCAGGCGAGAACTTCCGCAATACACCCGAGGAGTTCGTCGATGCAGAGCAGCGGTTGGGAAGACGCCTTATCCATAAGGGTTTTTCGCCTACCGACGGCTACTTCGAACTTCTCTCCCGGTCCGATATCGTGGTCTCCACAGCCCGTCACGAGTTCTTCGGCGTCGCAGTGGTTGAAGCGGTTGCGGCCGGGGCCTTCCCGGTTCTTCCCGGCCGACTCTCCTACCCGGGATTGATCCCGAGTGAGTATCACGAGCATTGCCTGTACGGCGACGACGCGGGCCTGATCGATCGCCTTCGATGGGCACTCACTCACCGATCCGAGGTGAGCGCGGTGGCGGCCAAGCTGGCGACATACATGTCCAGATTCGGCTGGACGACGATCGCCAATCGCTACGACAGCCGCTTTACCCAACTGGAGCGAATGGTCGACTCCGGTCGATAAACGACGCAACTGCGGCGAAGATCCTCGAATAAGCACGGTAAACCCTGTAGTTTTCATCTACACCGCGTTACAGCGGTACCCACGCGAGAGCCGGAAATGCCGGCCGCAACGATGAGGGGAGGCGGAGTGAACAAAACCGAGATGGCGGAGAAGCTGGCCAAGAAGACCGATCTGTCCAAGGCGAAGGCCGCGGAAGTGATCGATGCGATCTTCAGCAGTGACTCCGGCGAGGGCATTATCGCCGTCGAGCTCGATGCCGACCGCGAAGTACGTGTCTCAGGGTTTGGCACCTTCTACACCAGCCGGAGCAAGGCCCGTACCGGCCGCAACCCGGCCACGGGTGCAGCGATTCAGATCGCAGCTAAGAAGCACGCGAAGTTTCGTCCGGCCAAGGGTCTGAAAGACCGCGTAGCTGAGTAAGCAACCGACCTACACCGTTTTCGAGGCGGCCCGGTTCCTCCGGGCCGCCTCCTTGAAATCGGTGTCCTAGTCTCCCAGCGGTGCGTCACATCGTCTGGGATTGGAATGGAACACTGCTCGACGACCTTGCCGTCGTCGTGGCGGCCGTAAACGATACGTTGGCGACGGTAGGTCGCCGGCCGATCACCATTGAGGAGTACGGGGCGCACTACACGCGCCCCGTACTCCTCTTTTACGAGCGTCTGCTCGGCCGGGTGGTTGACGAGTCGGAATGGCTGGGTTTCGATGCGTCGTTCCACGATTCCTATCGCCGCCGCGTGGAGACGGCCACCTTGGCGACCGACGCCGTTGAGGCGGTGGCTGCCGCCCACCGGTCGGGGCTGAGTCAATCCCTGTTGTCGATGTACTGGCACGACGAGCTGGTTCCCCAGGTGAACCGGTTTGGCATTGGTGAGTTCCTCGTTCGAGTGGACGGGTTGCGGGGGACGCCCGGCGATCGCAAGCAGCTCTACTTGGAGGAACACCTCCGGGCCGTTGGCCATGACCTCTCCAGCCAGATAGATCCCGGCGACGTGCTCGTCATCGGCGATGCGCTCGACGACGTCGCCGCAGCTACCGCCCTCGGTCTGAACTGTGTTCTGTACGACGGCGGAACCCACCCTGCCGAACAACTCGCTGCCGCCGGAGTGCCCGTCGTCGACTCACTTATGGAGGCGCTGAGGGCTGGAGGAGCAGTGAGTTGATTCCCCCTCCGGCCGGCGGGAGGGGGCTAGGGGGAGGCAACTACTACTAGCTACCCGTACTCCACCGCGCTGAGGGCCTTGAGCTTGCGCAGGTCGTGGTGGGTATCGATGAACCTGATCGAACCGGTTCGCGAGCGCATGACAACCGAATGCGTCCGGGCACCGTTGGCGTAGTAGTCGACCCCGTCGAGCAATTCGCCGTCGGTAACGCCGGTGGCGGCGAAGAACACATTGTCGGAGTTGACGAGATCTCTTGTGGTGAGGATCTGATCGAGATCAAGATCGTTTTCGAGCGCGTACTGTCGCTCGCTTTCGTCCCTCGGCCAGAGCTTGCACTGGATCTCACCGCCCATGCACAACAAGGCCGATGCCGCAATGACGGCTTCCGGTGATCCCCCAATACCGAGCAAGATGTCGATACCAGTTTCTTCTCTGACCGTCGAGATGGCTCCCGACACGTCGCCGTCCCGAATCAACCGGATCCGGGCACCGGCTTCCCGGACGGCCTGAATGTAGGCATGGTTGCGGGGCCGGTCGAGGATGATGGCGGTCAGGTCGTTGACGTCTTTTTCCAATGCCCTGGCGACTCTGGTCAGATTGCGTTCGACCGGCGCCTCCAGGTCGACCATGCCGGCAGCTTCGGGTCCGACCGCGATCTTGTCCATATAGACGAGGCTTCCCGGTGCGTACATGGAGCCGCGCTCGGCCATGCCGATAACGGCCAGCGCGCCCGGCATTCCTTCGGCCGTTAGCCGGGTGCCATCCACGGGATCGACCGCTACATCGACGGGTATGCCCTGTCCGCTGCCAACCTGTTCACCGTTGTACAACATGGGCGCTTCGTCTTTTTCGCCCTCACCGATGACGATGACCCCATCCATGTCGACGGTGGCCATGATGGATCTCATTCCGTCAACGGCCGCCTGGTCGACGGCATCCTTGTTGCCTCGTCCCTGCCAGCGGGCGGCGGCCATGGCAGCCGCCTCCGTGACCCGTACGAGTTCCAGGGCAAGATTGCGTTCCGGTACCTCAGCCATTTAGCCCCCTACTCTGATGATCATTGCATCCCCTTGACCGCCGCCCCCACACAACGTGGCGCCGCCGATGCCACCGCCTCGCCTTCCGAGTTCGTTCACCAGCGTAACGATCAAGCGAGCTCCCGTCGCTCCGATCGGATGACCCAGGGCAACGGCCCCACCGTTGACGTTCACTTTGTCGTGGTCGAGGTCGAGCATGTGCGCCGACCACAGTGCCACGGATGCGAACGCCTCGTTGATCTCCACCAGGTCGAGATCCCGGGCGGCCATTCCCGCTTTCTTGAGTGCCACGTTCAAGGCCTCGGCAGGCCGTTCCTGCAAAGTGGCATCTGGACCACCAATCTGTCCGTAGGCGACAATTTCCGCCAGAATCGGAAGTCCCGCTGCCTCGGCGGCCGAGCGGTCCGCCACAATGACGGCCGCGGCCCCATCCGATATCTGGGAGGCGTTTGCGGCGGTGGTGGTTCCGTCCGGGGCGAACGCGGGCCGTAACTTGCTCAGACTTTCAACCGTCGTATCGGGCCGGATACCCTCGTCGAGTTCGACAGCGACCGGGTCTCCTTTTCGCTGCGGTACCTGCACCGTAACGATCTCATCTTGGAAAGCGCCCGTTTCGACCGCCAGCACTGCGCGTCTATGGCTTTCCGCAGCCCAGGCATCTTGCTGCCGGCGGGATATACCCAGCTGGGCGTTCTTCAGGTCGGACGATTCGCCCATTGCGCAATGATCGAATGAGCACCACAGGCCGTCGTGCATCATGACGTCGATCAAGGCGACGTCACCCATCCTCGCCCCCCAGCGGGTGTTGGGTGTCAGGTAGGGGGCATTGCTCATGCTTTCCATGCCCCCGGCCACGACGAACGACGCCTCGCCGAGTCGCACCGAGCGGTCGGCCATGGCGATAGCCGTCATGCCGGACAGGCAGACCTTGTTGACGGTCGTCGACGGGACGGTCATTGGCACGCCTGCCCGAACCGCCGCCTGACGAGCAGTGATCTGCCCTTCGCCTGCCTGGAGGACCTGTCCGAAGATCACCTCATCGATTCGGGCGGGGTCGAGCTGCGATCGAGACAGAGCTCCCTTGATAGCCTCGCTTCCCAATTCGACGGCGCGCAGCGGGGCAAGGGCACCCCCAAACTTCCCAAGCGGCGTTCTGGCGATTCCGGTGATGACAGCACCCATGGCGCACTCCTCTCCTACCCGCAATCTACCCGGGCCTCACAAATCGGGCCGGCCCGGGTAGCCTGCCCGCATGAGGTTGATAAACATCGATCATGTCGGCATCGCGGTTCACGATCTCGACGCGGCCCTCGCCGAGTATGAGCGGCAGTACCACGTTGGCGCCGAGTCGCGCGAAGTCAATGAAGAACAGGGCGTCGAGGAGGCCATGCTTCCAATCGGCGCCTCAAACGTGCAGTTGCTGAGCCCGCTCGGTCCGGACACTCCCGTGGGCCGCTTCCTGGCCAAGCACGGCGAAGGGCTCCATCACATCGCGTATGCGGTTCCGTCCATCGATGACGCCCTGCGGCACCTGGCCGCCGAGGGGGTCGACCTCATCGACGTCGAGGCCCGGGTCGGTGGAGGTGGGCACCGCATCGCGTTCGTGCATCCCCGTGCTTTGGCCGGTACGCTGATCGAACTGGTGGAATTGCAGTGAGCGACGACCAACCTCAGGACCAAGATCCTCACGGAACGGATATGACGGCCGAACCCGGCCATCCCCGGATCGAAATCAGCGGCGGGGCCGGTCCCTATGAAGCGGCGGCCATCATGGCAGCCATCGATGCAGCATTGACCGAGGAGCTGGCTGCCGAGGCCATTCCCAGCCACCCGGCCATGCCGGGGGCCTGGTTCATGTCCGGTCGTCCCCATGTGGTGCTCGGCCCGAAGACGAGCTTCCAGGGTCTCTCACCCACCCCCGGCTCCGATGACGAAAGCGGAGATTCGGAGGTTTAGCTCGCTGCGCTCGCAGCTTCCTGCATCCAGACCGCTTTGCTCCCAGCTTCCAGCCAGATACTCGTACCTCGTATCTCGTACTTCGTATCGCGGCCACAAGTTGCTGCGGACGGCAGGGGCGGGAGAAGACTCTGTCGCTGGCCGCTGGTTGGAACCCTCAATGAGGGTCGCTGGTCGGCCGAAATAGCTGGTGTGATCACTCCAGTGAACGGCTCTGAGGTTCGTCGAACCGAGCGCGCCACCCATGTTCTCATCTTGACCGTCGTGCTCGGGCTGCTGCTGCCTCTGCTGCTGTGGCCCGGTATTGCCTCTTTGGTGTGGTTTCTGCGATCGGAAACCGAACTCGATGTGGTGGTGTACGACCAGACCGTCCCGGATGCTTCCTACCTCGAGCACGCCTCGCTTGGTCTGGTGTTCGAGTACGAGAAAGTCCCGTTTGAAACCGAGGATTCATTCATTGGGGTCGCTCCCGGCGGCGCTCCGCGCGGTGCCTGGCCTGTTACGGCGCCCGATTTGGCCATGCTCGTTGATGCGTACGGGGTATATGTTGATGACGCCGGAAAGGTGTCGGATCAGGGAGCCAACCGGATCACGGACGCGTTTGGAGAAGACGATGCCGATACGGTGATGAAGTGGGTTGCGTCCGGAACGGTCGTGTACGGGGAGTTCAACGTGCTGGGCGAACCGACCGCATCGCCTGCCTCGCAGCGGCTCGAGTACCTCTTCGGTGTGGAGCGGACCGGTTGGGCGGGTCGGCCGTTTGTTGACCTTGCGATCGTCCCCGACAGCCTGATCGCTCTGGCCGGAGGGACGTGGAATTACAGCGGTCGAGGAATTGTCCTGCTCAAACCAGGCCCGGACGGCGCGTCTGTCGTGGTGCTGACGTCCGATGAGATGACCGATCCGCTCCCGGTCGTTGAGGGGGTCCTGCCTGGTTCCGGCCGCTCGACTGCCGCAAGAATCGACGGCTGGTTCGAGATCATCTCGACTTCCCCCGGGGCCGAGGTTGACATGCGCATCAGTCTCCCCGTCAACGATTCCGGCCGGATTCTGTTGGACCAGTACGGAATCCCGGCGGAATGGCCGTTTCTGGTTCGGACCGAGCAATCCCTCTATCTGGCCGCAGACGCTTCCGAGAACAGCGTTGAGTTCCCATTGCGAAAAATGGCGGGCTCTCCAGTCTTCTTGCGGTTGCTGCCTCAGTCGCCCGAGACGGAGTTCTTCTACCGGGTCTATCTGCCCGTGATGCAATGGCTCATTGACATGACCGAATCCGCGGATCGGTAGCCGGGTGCTGATACCGATTCCCGATACCACTAAGGTTCGGTTTCGTGAATAGACCCCAGGTCCTGGTTGCCGAAGATGATCGCGTTGTTTCGCTGCTCATCGCCCGCAGTCTCGAGGGCGTTGGAGCGCAAATCACCACCGTCTACGACGGTCTTGACGCATTAGAGGTTGGTCTCACCACCGATTTCAACCTTGTCTTGCTCGACCAAGTGATGCCGGGTTTGCTCGGGGTCGAGGTTCTGCAGCGCTGGATCGACGATGGCAAGGACATGCCGGTGATCATGGTGTCTGCGCTCACCGCCGAGGAAGACATCGTTCGCTGTCTGGAACTGGGTGCGGTCGATTTCATCCGCAAACCGTTCAGCGTTCGCGAGTTGCTGGCACGCGTCAAAGTGCATCTTCGTGCCCAGGGGTTCGAACCGGATATTTCGTAGGCAGCTTCCGGCGACTACCCCGCTTCGCTCCCAGCTTCCAGCCAGAAACTCGTACTTCGTATCTCGTACTTCGTATCGCGGCCACAAGTTGCAATGGACAGCAGGGGGGAAAGCCGCTGGCCGCTGGCCGCTGGTTGCGGAAACACATCAATAGGGGCTCCTTTGGTGCCGATGCACTATCGGAGGAGGAAACGATGCAGTGCGCTCCCAATCTGTGGACGCTTCGGCCTGCCGTGCTCAAGAGCACCGGCGAGGCCGGTAGTTCGCGCGCTTTCTCCCTGTCAGGGAGGGGCGATTCGTGAGCGAACTGATCCTTCCCATCCTGGCCACCCTCGGTGCGGTTACCGCTGCTGCCGGCTCGTCCCTCTTCTTGTACAAACTCGTCCGCCACCGGCGCGAACGGTTCGATGAGTTTCGGCGGGCGTCCTACATTGGGGCGCTCAGTGAGATGGCTACCCGCTCCGGGTATCCCCTCGACATGCTTCGGCGCTGGTCTCCTGATGGCGTGTTTCTCGAGACCCTGCTCGAGTTCTTGAAGTTCCTCCAGGGCGGGGAACGTCAAAACCTGCTCCGACTCGCCAGGGAATTGGGAATCGTGGAACGGTTCGTTACCGAGTTACGCACCGCGAAACGCCGCAACGCACGGGTTGAAGCCGTCAAAGCTCTCGCCGAGTTCGCCGATCCGGCTTCAGCCGACGCGCTACTCGAGGCCCTGAGGGACCCCGTAGATGAAGTCCGCTGGCAAGCCGCCGGGGCCCTGGCCAAGATCGGTGATCCCCGGGCCGTGCGACCTCTCCTCGAAGTATTGCAGCGAGAATCAGATTGGGGGGCAAGCCGGATTGGCGACACTCTGGTGGCGTTCGGACCGGCTGCTGTGCCCGACCTGGCCCGCTACGCCCTGCTCAGCGACCCGAGCTTGTCCTCAACCCCTGCCCACTCGCCGCTGATCGCCAGGGTGCTGGGAATCATCGGCGATGTTCGGGCCGAACCGGCCATGCTTTCGGCGCTCGGGTCGGCAGACCCCGAGTTGCGGATCCGGGCGGCCGCCGCCCTCGGGACGGTTGGGTCAATTGCTTGTGTTCCCGCCTTGCGCAGGGCCCTGCGCGACCCCGGGTGGGAGGTGCGAGCTCAAGCCGCTGCAGCCCTGGGGCGGCAGATGGACGGAAGAGCCATCGAAAGTCTCCGGGAATCGATGCGTGACGAGAACTGGTGGGTTCGCCAGAACAGCGCTCAGGCCCTCTCGGAGATACCGGGTGGCGTCAGCGCGCTGGTCGGAGGCCTCGAAGATGACGACCGCTTTGCGCGGGATGCGGCCATCGAGCGGCTCATGGCAATGGGACTGGTTCGAAAGGCGGTCGAGGCCGTCAAGGATGGTTCGGCCGGGGAGGAGCAGCGTTTCATCTTGCGTCGACTCGTGGTCTTGGGCCGGGGCGAGTACCTACAGGAAGAAGCAGCGAACGAGAAGGTTGCCGGATGAGCTTCATCGAACTATTCAGTTACGTGATCCTGATCTACTTCATCGTGATGGAACTGCAACTCCTGTTCATGAGTGTTGTGTCGTTCTTCGCCCTTCGGCGGGACCAGTTCACCTCGATGCACGGCCGGCTTCACGACATGTTGACCTCCGACACGACGCCACCTGTATCGATCATCATTCCCGCCTACAACGAGGCGGCCGGAATCACCGAATCGGTGCGGTCGATGGCCATGCTCAAGTACACCCGCAAAGAGATCATTGTCGTGAACGACGGCAGCTCAGACGAAACGGTGCAGCGCATGATCGATGAGTTCCGCATGGAGCCGATCGATGTTCCGTTCCGGTCCAGCCTCGAGACCCAGGTCATCCATCGCGTCTACAAATCGAGACTTCCCCTCCCAATCGTTCTGGTCGACAAAGAAAACGGTGGCAAGGGCGATGCCATCAACGCAGGCATCAACATTGCTGCGTACCCGTATGTGATGGCTACGGATGCCGACATGGTTCTGGACGACGAGTGTCTGTTGCGCGCCGTCCGCCACTTCGTCGAGGATCGGTCCCGGACGATTGCCGTTGGCGGCAACGTCCGCCCCCTCAACGGTTGCGAGGTTCGACGGGGGCGGGTGACAAACGTTGTTTTGCCCCGACGTCCCATCGAACTGGCCCAGGTTGTCGAGTACATTCGCAGCTTCTTGTCGGCCCGGCCGGGTTGGTCGGCGCTGGGTTCTCTGCTGATCGTGTCAGGAGCTTTCGGGATATTCCAGAAGAGAGCGGTCATCGAGGTAGGCGGGTTCCGACACGGGCATCTTGGTGAGGACATTGAGCTGACGATGCGTCTCCACCGTCACTACCGCAAGAAGCGCATTCCCTACCGGATCGTCTATGCCCCGGACGCTGTGGCGTGGACCGAAGTCCCTCTCACGCGTCAGGTGCTTCGGAAACAACGGATTCGCTGGCACCGGGGGCTCATGCAGGTCATCTGGCAATACAAAGCCATGCTGTTCAATCCGCGCTACGGCATCGTTGGTCTGTACGGCTTGCCCGCATTTGTCGCTTTTGAGTTTGTCGCACCGATTGTCGAGTTCATGGGCTGGCTGGTGGTACCGGCTTCGGTCATCCTGGGGTTTCTGAACTGGGAGATCGCGATACCGCTCCTCCTTATCTCGCTCGTGCTCGGCGCGGGGAACTCACTGATCGGGCTCTTCCTCGATGAACGGTTCGGCTATTACAACGCTCCGGGAGATGCCGCGAAACTGCTGGTGTATTCCGTGGGTGAGCAGCTCGGGATGCGTCAGCGCACCGTATGGTGGCGCGTGAGAGCGATGTTCTGGAATCCTCGCCGCAAGACGTGGGGAGATATGCAGCGCACCGGAGTCGGAAACCTCGGTGCGGAGAAAGGCCCGGCCTGAACCCGTAGCTTCCAGCCAGGAACTCGTACTTCGTATCTCGTACTTCGTATCGCGGCCACAAGTTGCAACGGACAGCAGGGGCGGGAGAAACTCAGTCGCTGGTCGCTGGTCGCTGGTCGCTGGTCGCTGGTCGCTGGTCGCTGGTGCGAGCTAGCGCTTGGCGAATCGGTGCTGCAGGTCGGCCAGCTCAGGTGAGCCAAGCAGCCGGCCCATGGCGAGGTAGACGGC
>JAHEDM010000046.1:10121-11137 GCA_024641205.1 Actinomycetes bacterium | reverse complement strand
TCGTTCGGGGTTGAGACGTTCCATCAGAGTGGTTCCGCCCCACCAGAGGACGAGGAACGTGAGGCTGCACGCCACCCAGAGTGCGTGTCCGGTGACGCCGTAATGGCTGATGATCACCGGAGCGAGGGCGGCGACGATGACCATGATCCCGAACCACACAATCATCCTGATCATCGTCATCTCGTATTCGTCGCTCGTGCTGCCGCTACGGATGCTGATCAGCGCACCAAACCCGACGAAGATCCCGGCGATCTCGGCGAGGCTTACGAAGAGTTCGGCATCCTGCATGTTCCGTCACCTCCCCGACTGGTGCAGTGCTTCTCGGAAGCGGCTCGGCGTTCCCCGCCCGTGGACGTCGCCGCCCATGCGGTTCTCCAAACCCAATTATGCACCGCAGTCCCACAGTGGGACAGAGGAGTGCCGCAGATCTGAGCGGACCGGGTTCCGTCCGGCACATTCATTATCTAGGTACAGGCGGACGGAAACTAGACGATTGACCAGGGGTGACAAGACGAGGCGACAAGCATGGGTGATCGGCCACCGTCCAGAAGCCATCGCCCAGCGACCCTCCCGTATCTGCCCTGGTCGCCACACCGGCCAGCCGGGCCGGGGCGGGGGTCCCTGCCTTCTCGGCTTCTACTCGCAGTGATCAGGCGTGACATCCATAGGCGTCGCTTATCGCCTCGGCCTGACTTCGCAGCAGGTCGGCTTGTTCGGAGGTGAGCTTCATGCCGTCCTGGGCATTGACCGCAGCGATGAACGAAGCAAGCTTCACGCAGACCGTCCCATCCGCTTTGTCGAAGGACTTCTGAGCATTCTGCATTTTCTTGAGGAGGCTGTTCTCAAACCCGGCTGGTTCGAGACCCATACCTTCGATGGTCGCCTCCACTGCGTCGAAGCTTTCCGATCCCAATGTGATTGTGGCGGATGTGGTGGCCGTGTCGGTCAACCCACCGTGATCGGTGACCGTCAACGTCACCGTGTAGGCAGCCGCCGTCGCATAAGTGTGTGCGGGT
>JAHEDM010000046.1:0-10111 GCA_024641205.1 Actinomycetes bacterium | reverse complement strand
CGGGTGTCGGTCCTGCGTCGGTTCCCGGAGGGCTGCCATCACCGAAATCCCAGTCGAACGTCAACGCACTGTTCTCCGGGTCCCAGGAGCCAGTCCCATCGAAACTCACCGATACCCCCATAGTCCACACATAGGGGCCGTTCGGATCCGCCACCGGCGGGGTATTGGGTGAAACGGAGATGTCGAGGATGTGTGTCACCGGGTCGTAAACGAAGATGACTGTGCTGTTTGCGACCGCCACGGCGAACGGAATGTTCGGCCCGTTTTGGACTCCACCGGCGCCGTAGTTCTCGTCCCAACTCTCGTCGATGGCGACCTTGACCTCGTAGCTCCCCACCGGGATAGCGTCGGTGGAGAAGGCGTAGGTGTTGTCACCGTCGGGGTCCTGAAGCCACGACCGCAAACAACCCGGATCCCAATCCCCCGAACAACCCAACTCGGACTGAAAACTCCCGACTGCCGTAGCGATCACCGAACTGTGGCTGTCGGTGATCCAATGGGTCTCATGGTCGTAGAAGAACTTCACAGAGGTCGCGTCGCCGAGATCGAAGTCGATGTTCCGGCCGTTGAACCCGGCGTCCGCCCCGTAGTTCTCGTCCCACGAGTCGTTCAGGGCAGCCTTGTACTCCCAGAACCCGGCGGGCACCGAGAACGCTCCCTGCCAAACACCATCACCGGCGTCGTACTCCAGATAAGTGGCGACGCAATCGGGCTGCCAGTCACCAGGACAGCCCAACTCGTACTGCAACGAACCGGCAACCGTCACAGAGGCAGGGTCGGGCGTGTCTGACGCCGCTGCCGCCCCAGGTAACACCACCAGCGCAGCCAGCATCGCCACAACCGTCAACACCACGAACGTGCGGTCCCGCCGAACCTCACGCAGCACACCGTGTTTGCCTCCGGACATGATCGGACCTCCCCTGTTTCCCAGCAACGGAATCCCACAGGGCCGGCAACCCCTCCCTCACAGGCCGCACCGGCCAGATGGTGCCTTCCCCTGCACCACTACTGCTGTTCAGCTTGCGCTCATGTAACGGACCGCTGATAGGGGCAAACGTCACAGAAAAGTGACAGCGCCAATGGACGCATGCCACCTGCCGCCACCCAGCGACCCTCCCAGTTGTTTCGTTTGCGGCAGCACCCGGCAGACGGCCGTGACCCCAGCGATTTGTGGCGATTTCTGGTCCGACCACCGAAACGAGTTTTACTAAGTAATCCTCTACCTATTCCTATTAGCAAGTATCTCACTCATCCGCTTCGCAAAGGAATCGCCGGTGGGACCATCACCGAAACCGGCCTGAACGTACTTCGATCAGCCGGCCTTCTGCCACCAGAAACCAATACCGAACAGGGGGCATCCGTCACCTGCCATCCAGTCCGATTCGACAATTCCATAGGCCCCAGTATCCCCGGAATCGGGCCAGCACGCATGAATTGGGGCTTCAGCTGATGATTTGTGTCTCGGGATCGTGGCGGTGCTTTTGGAGAAGGCACGATGCATGGGGGCAACAGCGGCCGTTGCAGGACACCAGGGAGGAAACAAAGGAGGAGAGAACCGGACCGCTCGGGGTTCCGTAGGGGCGCGGACCGGGTCCTAGGGGCACACGAGCGCGAAGCCAGCTGCCGCTGGTTCCCGACGACTAACTGCGTTCATGACACCTTGACAACAGTCAAGAACGGCAACAAAGACGCTACTTGACGCGTGTCAAGAAACCCTGGTCAACTGGCACGCCCGGAGGGACTCGAACCCCCAACCTTCTGATCCGTAGTCAGACGCTCTATCCAGATTGAGCTACGGGCGCATAAGTCCCAAAGGGATCTTGCCTCGTAAAGGTAGTCGACCCTCGGGCGATACGAAACCCCACACCTTGACCAAGGACCAGTCGGGGGTAAGCTTTGACCCACTCATCTCGAGCGGTGGAGGGACAGGCCCTACGAAACCGCGGCAACCGACCCAGGGTCAAGGTGCCAAGGCCTGATCGATGAGGCAGCCGCTTCGCTCCTCGTTGGTCAATCAGAAGGAGAGAAATGCCGGACTACGTCAAAGCGGTGACCAACCGAGTTGTCATCTATGACGGCGCTATGGGGACCTCCCTGCAAGAGGCCAACCTCACGGCCGACGACTTCGGCAGCGATGAGCTGGAGGGATGCAACGAGCTCCTGAGCGTCACTCGTCCCGACGTGATCGCGGCGGTCCATGCTTCCTTTCTCGACGTAGGGGTCGACGTTGTCGAAACCAACAGCTTCGGCGGGTTCTCCGTCCCCCTCTCCGAATACGGATTACAGGACCGGGTACACGAGCTGAACGTTGCCGCCGCCCGTATCGCCAAGGAAGTTGCCCACGACTACAGCACCGCCGATCGTCCCCGCTGGGTGGCCGGATCCATGGGTCCGGGGACCAAGTTCGCCACCCTGGGGCAAATCACCTACCGCGATCTTCGGGACGCCTACGAAGAACAAGCCGCTGGACTGCTCGAAGGCGGCGTCGACTTGTTGATGATCGAAACGCAGTTCGATCTCCTCGGGCTGAAAGCGGCATTGACTGGCGCCCGACGGGCCATGGCCAACCTCGGCAGAACCGTGCCCATCCAGGCTCAGGTAACCATCGAAGCGACCGGACGCATGCTGCCGGGCACCGAGATCGGTGCCGCCTTGGCCGCCATCGACCCCATGAAACCCGACGTGTTTGGGATCAACTGCGCCACCGGTCCGGCCGAGATGACCGAACACCTCCGTTATCTGTCAACCCACTCGCGCATGCCGATCTCGGTAATCCCCAACGCCGGACTCCCTGAGGTGCGCGACGGTGCCGTCTGTTATGACCTCTCCCCCACGGAACTGACTCAACACCACACCCGCTTCATCACCGAACTCGGCGTGACCGTCGTCGGCGGTTGTTGTGGCACGACTCCCGAACATCTCCGCACCGTCGTAGAGGCAGTGCGTGACCTGGCCCCGGCTCGACGCACACCCGACCACCAGGCCGGAGCCGCCTCTACCTACAGCTTTGTCCCCTTCCGCCAGGACAGCTCGTTCCTGATCGTCGGCGAACGAACCAACGCCAACGGTTCCAAGCAGTTCCGCGAAGCACTCTTGGCCGAAGACTGGGATACCGGCGTGCAAATGGGACGCGATCAGATCCACGAAGGCGCCCACCTGGTCGATCTCAGTGTCGATTATGTCGGTAGGGACGGGACCAGGGACATGGATCAGTTGGCGCAGCGGTTCACCGGCCAGGTCGGCGTTCCCATCGTGCTCGATTCCACCGAGCCGGAGGTTCTCGAGACCGGTCTGCAGTGGATCGGCGGGCGGGCCGTGCTCAACTCGGCCAACCTGGAGGACGGCGAAAAAGGGGGATCCCGGTTCGACCGGGTCATGTCACTGGCCCGAGAATACGGAGCGGCAGTGATCTGCCTGCTGATCGATGAGGAAGGCCAAGCTCGCGACGTCGATTGGAAGATGAGGGTTGCCCACCGGATCTACCGGTTGGCCGTCGATCGGTACGGCCTCGAAGCGGGAGATCTCATCTTCGACCCGCTCACTTTCCCCTTGAGCACCGGCGGTGAAGACCTCCGCGGCGACGGCCTCGCCACCCTCGAGGCCCTCAAGAGAATCAAAGCCGAACTGCCCGGAGTGAACACCATCCTCGGAGTGTCCAATGTCTCGTTCGGGCTGAAACCGGCCGCCCGCCACGTCATCAACTCGGTCTTTCTGCACGAAGCCGTCGAGCATGGGCTCGACGCCGCCATCGTGCATGCAGCTCGTATCCAGCCACTGCACCGAATCCCGGCCGAACAGAAGGATGCGGCTCTTGATCTGATCTACGACCGTCGCACGGAAACCTACGACCCGCTCACGCAAATCCTCGAGCTGTTCGCCGACGTGCAAACCACCACCATCGAACAGGAAGATCGGACCGGATGGCCGGTTGAACGGCGCCTCGAGCACCGGATCGTCGAGGGAGAACGGGATGGTTTGACCGACGATCTCGACGAAGCCCTCGCCTCGGGCAAACCGGCGCTCGCCATCATCAACGACATCCTTCTGGCCGGGATGAAGACCGTCGGGGACCTCTTCGCCTCCGGGGACATGCAGCTCCCGTTCGTCCTGCAGTCGGCCGAGACCATGAAGATGGCCGTTTCGTATCTCGAACCGCACATGGAGCGCGCCGACGATGCAGGCCGTGGCTCGATCGTCCTGGCGACCGTCAAGGGGGATGTCCACGACATCGGCAAGAACCTGGTGGATATCATCCTCACCAACAACGGCTACCGGGTCCACAACCTCGGCATCAAGATCGGCATCGCCGAGATGATCGAAAAAGCCCTGGAAACCAACGCTGACGCCATCGGCATGAGCGGTCTTTTGGTCAAATCCACATTGATCATGCGCGAAAACCTCGAAGAGCTCGTCGATCGAGAGCTGTCGCACCTTCCGGTGATCCTCGGTGGGGCTGCTCTCACCCGTGTGTACGTCGAGCGGGACCTCCGGGAGGTCTATCCCGGACCACTCTTCTACGGAAAGAACGCTTTTGCAGGACTCGCAGTGATGGAGCAGATCGCCGCCAATGCCCATCTCGAAGATCCCGAGTTCGGTCGAAAAGCGGGTGGCCGGCCGCTTCCGCCGCGTCGAACCCGCCCTGAAACCGTAACCGAGGACACGAACCGCTCACCCGAGGTAGAGACGGACAACAAGGTGTATCAGCCGCCGTTCCTCGGGTCGCGGCTCGTAAAGGGCATCGCCGTTGACGACATAGCCGCCTACTTGAACGAAACAGCCCTCTTCCGTAACCAATGGCACTTCCGACCCGACGACAACGAGAACGACCAGACCTTCAAAGACCGGATCCGGCCTCTATTTCGCGAACAGCTGTCCCGGGCCAAGGAAGATCATCTCCTCGTGCCCCAGGTGGTGTACGGCTACTTCCCGGTCAATGCCGACGGCAACGAGTTGATCGTCTGGGAGGACGAAACCCGATCACGCGAACGCACCCGCTTCCCCTTCCCACGCCAGGCATCGCCCCCGCACCTCTGTATCGCCGACTTCCACCGGCCCCGCCGCGAAGAAGTCGACTACGCCGCATTCCACATCGTCACGATGGGCGCAGCGGCCTCGGCCCGGGCGGCGCAGCTATTCGCCGCGCATCACTATCGGGATTACCTCTTCCTGCATGGCCTGGCCGTGGAAATGGCAGAAGCGCTCGCTGAGTTCTGGCATCACCGGATACGTACCGAATGGGGCTTCGTCGACGAGGATGGCCCTTCCATGCAAGGTTTGTTCCGCCAGCAATACCGCGGCGGAAGATACTCGTGGGGCTATCCGGCGTGTCCCGATCTCGAGGACAACGCCCGGGTGGCCGACCTGCTCGACGCCGCCCGAATCGGCATCTCCGTCGGTGAAGAGACAGGTTGGCAGTACCAGCCCGAACAGACCACCTCAGCCATCATCTGCCACCACCCGCAGGCCAAATACTTCATAGCTAGATAGTCCAGGCCGACTGGAATACCCCAGGGGGTTGGTTGTGCCAGACTTCACCGCCGCCTAACGGGAGCTTTGCATGCAACCCGAGCTCGAACAGCTCGCAGCCGAACTATGGGAATTTGGCCTGGAGAACTCACCATCCTCTGCAACGCTGCTGGGTGATCATCGCTTCGACCACCTGATAGAAGACCTCTCCGAGGAACACGAGGCCGTCCAACGCGAGCAGTTGCTCGGATTCGCCAAGCGGGCCGAGGCGATAGATTCGGTTGCCCTCACCCATGCCGAGCAGGTAACCCGGGAAGTGATCATCGGCGAATGCCGGAAGAACGTAGCGGTGATCGATAGTGAGATCGCCGAAATGCGTAGCGATCAGTTGGTCTCCCCGCACGCCAGCCTGATGCACGTTGTTCCGCAGTGGATGTTCCCCGAGCCCGAGCACGCCGAGGCGTACCTCGAGCGACTCCACGCGGTCCCGAGAGCACTCGAACAGGCCCTGGTACGGTACCGCTCCGCGATCGGCAAGGGCCGACCCCCGGCCCGGCTCACCGTGGTCCGCAGCCTCAGCATGCTGGACGGATACCTGGCCTCTCCACCCGACGCCGACATGTTCGCCATCGTTGGAGGACCGCACGAGTGGGATGGCGACGCGGCCTGGCGCGATCGCCTGCGCGTCATCGTCCGGGACACGCTCCGTCCCGCCGTGCAGAGATACCGGGATGTCTTCGAAAGCGAACTGTTGCCCGTGGCCCGTCCCGACGACCATTGCGGGCTCACCTGGGTCGAGGGTGGGGACGAGATCTACGCGACTGCGGTGACCGAGCACACCGGCCTGGAGCTGAGCCCGGATGAGATCCACGACATCGGCATGGACGACATCAAAGGAAAACTGGCGGCCGAGTATGCCGAGATCGGGGAGCGGGTGTTCGGGACCCGAGACGTGCCGGCCATCCTCGACCACCTGCGGAAAGACCCCGACCTTCGGTTCTCAGACTCCGACGAGATCATGGACATGGCCGGCGATATCCTCGCTCGTGCCAAAGGGGCCATAGACGAATGGTTCGGAGTACTCCCGCAGGCCGACTGCCTGATCGCTCCAATCCCTGAGTACATGGCGAAGGACCTGCCGGCCGCCTACTACATGCCACCCGCGCCGGACGGGTCGCGCCCCGGCACCTTTTACGTCAACCTCGTCGACCCGCAGGAGAAGATGAAGTTCCAGGCGGAGGCGGTCGGCTTTCACGAATCGATCCCCGGTCATCATCTACAACTGGCCATCGCAGGCGAACTGGATGACATCCCAACCTTCCAGCGCTACATGGGCGCCACATCTTTCATGGAGGGGTGGGGTCTGTATGCCGAACGGCTGGCGGACGAAATGGGTTTGTACTCGAACGACTTGCAGCGGCTGGGCATGCTCTCCACCGACTCGTGGCGTTCGGGCCGGTTGGTGGTCGATACGGGGATGCATGCCAAAGGCTGGAGCCGGGATCAAGCAGTCGACTTTCTGGTCGAGAACACGGCCGTGGCCCGCTCAGAAGCCGAAGTCGAGATCGACCGGTACGTCGGCTGGCCCGGTCAGGCTCTCGCCTACCGGATCGGGCAACGCGAGATCTTCCGGCTGCGCGAAAAAGCCCGCACCGCGTTGGGCGACCGTTTCGACATCAGGGGGTTCCACGACACGGTGCTGACCTCCGGGCCGGTGACGATGCCTATTCTCGAATGGCTGATAGACGAGTGGCTCTCCAAACAGGGCTAGCTCGAATCGGGCGGCAGAGTGACGCACCCTTGCCGGGTTCGCCGGTCGAGGACTGGGGCGCCGCGGAGTAGCTTCAAGGCATGGCTCTGGAGAGAGCCGAGTCACCCATCCTTCGCCGGTTGCTCGCCTCCGACGACCCAACGGTCGTCCTGAAGGCGCGCCGCGAGTTGCTCGGCGAGCCGGAACAGTCGCTCGTGAAGCTCCGTCGGTCGATAGCCGACACCGATCGCGCTCGTCGGCTGCTGACCCACCGTCGTGCGGACGGCACGATTGCCACCAATCCGTACACCAAGTGGCAGGGACCCCACTGGACCCTCGTCCAGCTGGCCTTGATCGAGTACCCGCCCGGCGATCTCGACCTCGTCCCGCTGCGCGATCAGGTGTACGACTGGATGCTTTCACCAGAACACATGCAGTTCCCCCGCAGTGTCTTCTACGAAGATCAGCCGGATCGGGTCCGGCGCTGCGGGTCGATGGAAGGCAACGCCATCTGGTACTCGCTGGTCCTGGAGCTCGAAGATGATCGGACCAGATTGCTGGTCGACCGGTTGATCGAGTTGCAATGGCCCGACGGGGGCTGGAATTGTGACAAACGCCCCGGAGCCCGGACCTCCTCATTCATGGAGACTCTCATCCCGCTGCGTGGGCTGCACGCTTACGGAAGAACCCACCGGTACCAGCCGGCCGTCGGAACCGCCGTGCGAGCCGCCGAGTTTCTGCTCGAGCGCCGATTGTTCTGGCGGAAACGCGATGGCCACCTGCTCGAGCAATTCCTCCCGATCTGGTTCCCAATCCGTTTCTACGACCCGCTCTTTGCATTGCAGGTCATGGCCGAGATCGGCAAGATCGACGACCCTCGTTGCAGCGACGCACTCGACCTGCTGGAAGCCAAACGGCTCCGGGACGGTGGCTTTGGGGCGGAAATCAAGAATGCAAGAACGGTCGACACCCGGACTACCCGGGGCAGTTGGGCCGACTGGGGGCCGGGCGGCAAGACCCGCACGAACGAACTGGTCACCGTCGATGCCTTAGCCGTACTTCAGGCGGCCGGTCGGCTCTAGCGGCGGAGTATGGCCATGCCTGGTTGCCCCGTCCCGCATCCTGCCTAGAGGTCGGGTAACTCGATTGCGTAGGGGATGGGCACCGTTGTGCTTCCCAAACCGACCGTCACCGGCACGATGACCCGGGCTTGATCGATCAGGCAGATGCTCTCTTGCTCGGATTCGCAGTAGACGATGTAGAGGTCTCCGGTGATCGATCCGGTTCCGGCAGTGAAGGTGGCCGGAATCTCGAGCGGGAACAAGGGATTGACGATCGACCCGGTGGCGTCTGCAGCCAAATCGGCCACTCCCCCTTCGACCCTCCATTCGAAACGGGAGGGAGCCAGCGGGTTGACCTTATACCCGGACGGTAGAGCGACTTCCAGCAGCAGACGGCCGGCACCGGCAGCAACGTCCACCCGTCCCAGCGTCAGGGTTCTCCCCAAAAAGGCGTCGTCGCCTGCGTCGATTACGTAGCGCTCCAGCCCGGTGATGAGCAAGGTCTTGGTCTCGCCTGTGGATTGATCGACGACCCGGACCGAATGGTTGTTGGTGTCGGCCACGTAGAGCTTGCCGTTGGCCGCGTCGATTCCCCCGGGTTCGTAGAACAGCGGGTCCGATCCGTCCCGCCATCCCTGTCCACCAACCAGCGTGGTGACCTCGCCCGTTTCTGGGTCTATGCGCTTGATTCTCGAGTTGTAGGTGTCGGCCACCCAGACGTATCCCTCGTCGACAGCCACCCCGAGGGGATGCTGGAATCGGGCGGCGGTTCCCACACCGTCCTCGTCGCCGAAGCTGAAGAGATCCTGATCACTCCCGGCGAGGATGTCTACCTGTCGATCGTCTCCTTCGATGTCTGCCCAACGGACCGAGCTGCTCTCGGAATCGGCGAAGTAGAGCCGGCCATTGCCATCCAGAGCAACGCCGCTAGGTTGGGCCAACTCGGCCTCAACCAGCGGCCCGTTAACGGTGCTCTCCCGTGCGTTGCCGGCATACGGTTGGGCCGTTCCCGCCTCGAGGTCAATCACCCAGATCTGGTGATATCCGGCCATGGCCGCGTACAGCCGGTCACCGTCGAGGGCCAGGTCCCAGGGAGAGTTCAGGCCGGTTGATCGGGCGGCACCTCCCGCGGGAGGGAAGGATCCTTTCCGACCGGTCCCTGCCACGGTGGATACCTGCCCGGTGGGGAAATCGACCATCCGGATCAGGTGGTTCTCAGTATCCGCGATGTACAACCTGGACCCGTCATCGCTGAGGGCCAGGCCCTGGGGCTGGTTGAACGTAGCGGTGCGCAGGAAACCGTCTTCGCTGCCCTGGTTCCCGCTGCCGACGATTTCCGTCACCTCACCGCTATCGGGGTCGGTGACGATGATTCGATGATGGTTGGTGTCGGCAACGAACAACCGGCCGCCCTCTCCGTCGGCCAGTACCTTCCCGGGGAAGGAAAGCGCCGTCTCCGGCAGGTTTTCGTCTTCCAGCTTGAGGTTGGTTGGGCTACGGTCGACCTGGTCTCCGAATTCGGCAACCAGCGCATCGAGCACCGGTTTGAACAGGTCATAGACCCCCTCGCCGCTGTGCGTTCCGACCACGTTGCCGGCCGGATCGACGATGGCCAGGGTCGGCCAGGCCTGGGCTCCCCAGGATTGCCACACTTCGAAGTTGAGGTCGTTGATGACGGGATGTTCGAGCCCGTATCGGAGAATGATCTGGCGGATGTTGTCGGTATCGCCCTCGTTTTCGAATTTGGCCGAATGCACGCCGATCACCACCAGTTCCTCAGCGAACTCCTCTTCGAGCCGCTTGAGGTCGGGAATGACGTGGATGCAATTAATGC
>JAHEDM010000284.1 GCA_024641205.1 Actinomycetes bacterium | reverse complement strand
GTCGTTAGGACACTTGATAGACGTTCCGATAGCCACCCATCCGTCCGGATCGGACGGCGAACCGCGCAGAGCGGAGAACGGGCTCTCACATCCTCTCGACGATGGCGGCCGCGAACTCAGACGTCTTCACTTCCGTTGCGCCTTCCATCAACCGGGCGAAGTCGTAGGTGACGATTTTGCTTTCTATGGTTGCCTCAATAGCGTTGACGATCAGATCCGCCGCCTCTTTCCATCCCAGATACCGGAACATCATTTCGCCCGAGAGAATCACAGAACCCGGGTTCACCTTGTCCATCCCGGCGTACTTGGGTGCCGTTCCGTGCGTGGCCTCGAATACCGCATGGCCGGTGTCGTAGTTGATGTTTCCACCCGGGGCGATGCCGATGCCGCCGACCTGCGCGGCGAGAGCGTCCGACATGAAGTCGCCGTTCAGGTTCATGGTGGCGACGACGTCGTATTCGGCAGGTCGGGTCAGAATCTGTTGGAGGAAGGCATCGGCGATGACATCCTTGACGAGAAGTTTGTCACCGGGATCGCCCCCCGAGTCTGCCCAGCTGACCGCCACATCCGAGAACTCCTCTTTGACGAGCTCGTAACCCCAGCCGCGGAATGCTCCTTCGGTGAACTTCATAATGTTGCCCTTGTGGATCAGTGACACCGAGGCTCGATCATTTTCGAGCGCGTAGCGGATCGCCGCCCGGATCAGACGCTTCGACCCCGTCTCGGAAATCGGTTTGATGCCGAGGCCGCTGTCCGGCCGGATATCCCAGCCGTATGTTTCGTGGAGGAACGAAAGCAGTTTCTTGGCGTCCTCGGTGCCTGCTTCGAGCTCCTTTCCGGCATAGACGTCCTCGGTGTTCTCCCGGAAGATCACCATGTCGACGAGCTCGGGGTGCTTGACCGGGGAGGGGACTCCCTTGAACCAGCGCACCGGCCGCAGACAGACATACAAATCCATTATTTGCCGCAACGCCACGTTGAGACTCCGGATACCACCGCCCACCGGAGTGGTGAGGGGACCTTTGATGCCAACCAGATAGGTACGAAAGGCATCGACCGTTTCCGCCGGAAGCCACTCGCCGGTATCGTCGAAAGCTTTCTGTCCCGCCAACACTTCCTGCCAACCCACTTTGCGATCGCTGCCATATGCTTTGGCTACGGCAGCATCGAAAACCAATTGGGAGGCTCGCCAAATATCGGGACCAATTCCGTCCCCTTCAATAAAGGGAACGATGGGGTCGTCGGGTACCAGTAGACCGGCGGGACCCATCGTGATAGGGGTTGCCATGAGAGCTCCTTCTCTGTGTCGTGAATCGATTATCCCATGCTGCGCTCGGCGGCGGCCACGGTGTTGCGCATCAGCATGGCCACCGTCATCGGACCGACCCCGCCCGGGACCGGGGTAATGGCGCCTGCCACTTCCCGAACCTCGTCGAAGGCGACATCCCCTACCAATCCCTGTTCGGTCCGGTTGATGCCGACATCGATGACCGTGGCTCCGGGCTTGACCGCGTCCCGTCCGATCAGGCCGGGAACGCCGACGGCGGCCACCAATATGTCCGCCTCGCGAGCGACGGCGGCGATGTCGGGAGTCCGGGAGTGTGCCGTGGTGACCGTCGCGTCGGTGCCCTTTGCGGCCAGCAGCATCGACAGGGGCCGGCCGACCAGAAACGACCGACCAACAATCACCGCTCTCATCCCGGTCGGATTGATCCCGTAGTGGGAGAGGATGCGCATTACCCCCTGCGGGGTGCAAGGAACAAGCACCGCCCGCTCCAGGGCCAGCAAACCCAGGTTGTAGGGATGGAGCCCGTCGGCATCCTTGTTTGGATCGATGAGCGACGTGACTCGCTTGTCGTCCAGGTCACCCGGCAGGGGAAGCTGCACCAGGATCCCATCAACGGCCGGGTCGGCATTCAGCCGAAGCACGAGGGACTCCACCTCATCTTGAGTGGCGTCCGTGTCCAGTTCGAAATGCAGCGAATTGATGCCGACTTTCTCGGCCAGCCGGCGCTTGCTACGCACATACACATGTGAAGCAGGGTCGTCGCCGACCAATACAGTCGCCAGACCCGGCACCTTCCCCTGCTTGGCCAGGGCGGCCACCCGTTCGGCCACCTCGGCGCGTACCGCTTCTGCAACTTCTCTACCGTCGAGTATTCGTGCGCTCAATGTCGAAAATGCCTCCTGCCGGTGAACACCAGGGTGATCCCGGCTTGCTCAGCCGCCACGATTACTTCTTCGTCTCGAATCGAGCCGCCTGGTTCGATCACGGCTCGCACCCCGGCACCGGCCAGCATGTCGATGCCATCCCGGAAAGGGAAAAATGCGTCGCTGGCGGCGGCTGCCCCCACCGCCCGGTCACCGGCGCGGGCGACAGCGCGTTCGGCGGCTCCCACCCGGCTCTGATCTCCCGCTCCGACCCCAACGGCGGCTCCATCGCGCGCGATGACCACGGCATTCGATTTGGTGTGGGCGGCAACCACCCAGGCCAGTTCGAGGTCCGACCACTCGTCAGGTGTTGGTGGCCGCGACGTCATGACCCGCCAATCGTCCGGGCCTTCACTGATGCCGTCCCTCGTTTGGGCGACGAACCCTCCGTCCAATCTGCGAAGGTCGATTCCACCGGGATGGGGTGCCGGTGCTACCAGAACCCGCAGATTCTTCCTTCCGGCCAACGTGTCGACGGCCGCCGGCGTTACTTCAGGAGCGATCACTACTTCAACGAAGACCTCCCCGATGGCCTCGGCGGTAGGCCCGTCCAGTGGCCGGTTCAAAGACACCACGCTCCCAAAGGCGGAGAGGGGGTCGCAGTCCCAGGCCGCCCCGAAAGCTTCAACCAGCGAGTCCGCCACGGCCACTCCGCTGGCATTCGTGTGCTTGACAACCACGGCGGCCGGCTCCTCGAACTCCCACGCCAGACGCCAGGCGGCTTCGGTATCGACGTAGTTGTTGAAAGACATTTCCTTGCCCTGCAACTGGACGGCCGACGTCCACCACCCGTCCTCCCCGGCCTCCCGGTAGGCGGCCGCAGCCTGGTGCGGGTTTTCTCCGTAGCGAAGGATTGACCGCCTTTCCAATGGCAGGACGAGGCGGGCCGGCAATTCGTCGGGTTCCATCCAC
>JAHEDM010000045.1 GCA_024641205.1 Actinomycetes bacterium | reverse complement strand
ACGGGGATCACCTTTTGGTTACGAGAATTCAGCGGACCTCCATGGTAGGCAGGTAATTGTGGGAAGCGGAAGGCGGGATCACAGTTGGAAGTTGGTAGTTGGTGGGCATCGAATGACTGGTGGGAGGGCATCCGTGCTCTCCCACGGCGGCCGGCCGCACGAACTACAGACTACGAACTACAGACTCTTTTCCGGTGGCCACATCTCGACCAGGAACGCCAGAAGTTGCTCGACGATCTGATCGTCGGAGGGAGCCGGAAGGAAGATCACGCCTTCCCCGGCACGTAGGACCGCACGGGGAGCTATGCGGGACAGCCGGACTTCCTGCGAGGCCGAGAGGTCGACGGTAGCCAAACGGACCTCGTTCCGCAGTTTCACGATCTCATCCACACCAACCCGAAGGGCTTCGACCCGCAACCGGGCGACACCGAGGAGCGCGACTGCGGCCTCGGGCACGGGACCAAAGCGATCCAGCCACTCCCGGCCGACGTCCTCAACCTGATCGTGGGTCTCGGCTAGAGCCAAGCGGCGGTAGGCCTCGAGGCGTGCTCCCTGGTCCGGGAGGTAGTCATCGGGCAGATGAGCATCCACCGGGAGATCGATGCGAACCTCGGCCCGCTCGCCTCGCTCCGCCGGGTTGCCTTCCAGTTCGCGTACCGCCTCGGCCACCAGTTCGGTGTAGAGGTCGAACCCGACTGCTGCGATATGACCCGACTGCACTTCGCCCAGGACACTGCCTGCTCCCCGAATCTCCAGATCCCGAAGGGCGAGCGAGAACCCGGACCCGAGATCGGTGGCCTCGCCGATTGCCTCCAAACGCCGGTAGGCGTCCTCGCTCAACGACAGGCCGGTCGGGTGAAACAGGTAGGCGTAGGCGCGCTGGTGCGATCTCCCAACCCGACCCCGCAACTGATAGAGCTGAGCGAGGCCGAGCAGATCGGACCGTTCCACGATCAGCGTGTTCACCTGGGGGAGGTCGAGCCCCGACTCGATGATGGTGGTGGCGACCAGCACGTCGTATTCGCGATTCCAAAAATCGATCATCACCTGTTCGAGCTGCCCCTCACTCATCTGTCCGTGCGCTATGGCGTATCTGGCATCGGGAACCAGTTCCCTCAGCTGGGCGACCGCCCGGTCGATTGATTGCACCCGGTTGTGCACATAGAACACCTGGCCTTCCCGCAACATCTCGCGCCGGATGGCAGCCGAAACGGCCTGCTCATCGAATGGACCGACATACGTCAGGATCGGGTGCCGATCTTCCGGAGCCGTTCGGATGTGGGAAACATCCCGGATACCGGTCAGCGCCATTTCCAGCGTTCGTGGGATAGGTGTTGCCGTCAACGTCAACACGTCGACGCCAACTCGGAACCGTTTGATCTTGTCCTTGGCGTTGACGCCGAAGCGTTGTTCCTCGTCGATGACCAGGAGCCCCAGATCCTTGAACCGGATGTCGTCGCTGATCAGCCGGTGCGTGCCGATCACGACATCGACTTCCCCGGTGGTGATGCCGGCGACAACGGCCCGTTGCTGTTTTACCGTAAGAAACCGGCTCAGCATCTCGACCCGAACCGGATACGGTGCGTAGCGGTCCGAGAAGGTCTGGAAGTGCTGTTGGGCCAGCAGAGTTGTAGGACAGAGGATGGCGACTTGTTTCCCTTCAACGACTGTCTTGAAGGCAGCCCTGATCGCCACCTCAGTCTTGCCGTACCCGACGTCTCCAAACACCAGCCGGTCCATCGGCCCGGAGTTCTCCATGTCGGTTTTGACATCCTGGATCGCAGACAGTTGATCGGTGGTCTCCTCGAACGGAAAAGCTGCTTCGAGTTCATGCTGCCACGGAGCGTCGGGCGCGTAGGCATGCCCGGGCGCGGCGGCTCGGGCTTTGTGGAGTGCAACCACCTGTTCGGCGACTGCGGCGACCGCCTTGCGAACCTTGGATCGGGTAGCGGACCAATCGGAGCCTCCCATACGCGACACGCGGGGAGTCTCACCTCCCGTGTATCTTCGGACGGCCGCCAGCTGATCGGTGGGGACATACAACGTGTCGCCTGCAGCAAAGCCGACGACCAGGTAGTCCCGCTCGACCCCGGCAATAGTGCGGGTGGCGAGACCCTCGAACTTCCCGATCCCGTGACGGTAGTGCACCACGTAGTCGCCTTCGGTCAGGTCCCGGTATCCAGAAGTATCTTGAGCAACCCGGCGTGGCCCGGTTCTTCGATGCGCTCGTCTGCGGCCGGCCACCTCCTGCTCGCCCAGGACGGCAACGGCCAGGTCGGAAAGCACAAACCCTCGGTGGATGCCGACGGGAAGAACTGCCGAGCCAGGACGATCGAGTCGGTCGACCCGGGGCAGCGACAATCCGGCCTCCAGGAGGATCCGGGCTACCCGATCCGCCGCCCCTGCCCCATCCATCGCCACGACCACGTCGATCTTCCGCTCGAGAAAACGAATCAGGCCGGCTGCGACCGATTCGGAATCCCCCGGAATTGCGTCGAAGCCGGATAGGTCGAGAGTGCGGTCATCAGGTCCTGCCGCAGCCGCCGGTGCGTCGAGCAGCAGCCGCCCTTCGAGGGCCTCATCGAGATCGAGATAGAAAGCGGGATGATCTCCAGCTTGGGGAGCCCCATGGCCCCAGGTTGGAGCGAGGGCGGCGGCGAGCTCGGCCTCTTCTTTGAGAAGATCGTGGCTTCGGTTGGACGCCCTGACTCGATCAAAGACGATCACCGAGCCATGCGCCGCCAATTCCGACAGGGCGGTGACGGGAGGCGCAAGCCAGGGAAGCCACGACTCCATACCAGAAAACAGAACACCTTCGGAAAGACGATCCCAGGTGGCTGCAGCCCAAGTCTCGTTCTCCAGCAGCAACCGGGCATTGGCTGCGACTTCCGGATCGGGGCGGAACTCCCGGGCGGGGTACGCGATGAATCTCTCCACCTTCTCCACGGACCGCTGGCTCGACACGCTGAACACACGGGCGTCCTCGAGGCCGTCACCCCAGAAATCGAGCCGCACCGGTTCTTCCGCTTGGGCAGGGAAGAGATCGACGATTCCACCTCGGACAGAGAACTCACCCCTGGCCTCTACCCGATCGGTGCGGTGGTACCCGGCGTGCGCCAACCATCCGACGAGGCGGTCGAACCCTATCTCTTCCCCGACCCGGCCGATGACCGGGTACGGGTCGGAAGGGCTTATTCGTTGCGAGACCGAGCGCGCCGATGCGACGACGACCATCCCCGGGCTACCGGCTACCAGCATGTGGCGGGCTTCGGCTCGCCGAGCCATAGTTGCCGCGTTGGGTGAGACGTGTTCAAACGGGAGAGTCTCCCAGGCGGGCATCAGGACGGCGGCACTGTGAAACAGGGCGAGATCTTCCTTCAGTTCTTCGGCGTCTCGCTCGCCGGGCACAATCGCCAACACCGGACCCTTGGCGCGGGAAGCCATGCCGGCCAGGAAAAAGGCCCGGGCGGCCGGCGGCACGACCATACGACCCGGCAGACTCGGGAGATGCTGCGGGCGCCACCGATCGACGAGCGGCGCGAGTGGAGCAGGCATTTCCGAGAGAGTAGCCGTGGTCGGAAGAGGCGAGCGATGGCCGACCGAAAAGGCCCCAGGTCACCCGGCGTGCCGATTTCCGCGAAAAATGACCCCTCGTGCGGTAATTTCGTTGGCGACAGCGACCACCTTTGGCCCTAAACTGAACCGGCTATCTCATCGCAATGCCCCCCAGCGACGGTTCAGCCTCCCAGCCCAGGTGGTCGTTGTCACAGGGAGAGCCGCTGCGCGGCTCGTACCCTCTAGCGAGGAACGAGCTCCTACATCCCCGGCAGCTTTCTCGTGACCAGCCCTTCCGTCATGAACCATTCGATGGTCCGTTGAATGGTGTCTCGAGCCGATGTGTACTCGAGCCCGAGATCGCGAGTGGCTCGCGACCCGTTGTAGGAATGACCGAACGACATCACACGGATCATCTCCCTGCAGAAGCGCGGCTGTCGACCCATCAACCGGGATCCAAGTTCGACGACCGAGACGGCTCCCATGACCACGGCCCGAGGCAAAGTGGCCAGACGAAGGCGAAGCCCCGTGGCGTCTTCGAGAAGTTGCACGGCTTCAGCGGTGGAAAGAGTGAATCCGCTCAGGACATATCGCTCGCCGGCCTTGCCGCTCAACTCCGCCAGGATATGTCCTTTGGCGCAATCTTCGATGTCGATCATGCTGAAGCGGGAATCGACCACCGCGGGGATCTTGCCGTTGATGAGGTCCAGGAACAGCTTGCCGGTCCCAGAGGCTCGCCCCGGGCCCTGCACTGAGGACGGGTTGACCACAACCAACTCCACGGTCGTCTCGTCGGCTAGCAAAGCCTGTTCCGCTTCGTACTTGGAGCGCTCGTAGTTGGACAGGAACCAGCCGCGATGGTGCACCCATTCATCCCCGACGGACCCTGGCTCCTCCCCCAGGGTGGTGGCGGAGGAGGTAAGAACCATTCTCCTCACTCCCGCCGCCGCGGCAGCTCGCAGCGTGTGGCGGGAGCCGTCCACGTTGACCCGGAACAAAGTCGAAGGGTCGGCGAGACACATCTCGTTCGAGCCGGCTACGTGATAGACCACGTCGCAACCCTCCATGGCTGCAGCCAGGGAGCCGAAGTCGAGGATGTCGCCCCGGGTCGGATGGGCGCCGAGCTTCGCAACGATTGCCGCCGCTTCGTCAGAACGGACTAAGGCCCGCACGTGCCGCTCCTGGGACACGAGTTGTTTCAGGACAGCGCGCCCGACTACGCCGGAACCTCCGGTCACCAGGGTGGTCATGACCGATCGGCAGCGCGCACCACCGACCAGAAGTTCGAGACGTACTGCCACCCGGAGGCGATCGTTATGGCAGCCGCAAGCCACATGGCCCACTCGTCGAGATAGAGCGGTCCCCACGGCTGAGCCAGTCGTATCATCGCCAACCCGATGGCGACAAATTGGGCGTTGGCCTTGAGCTTGCCCCACAGGGAGGGCTTCACGACCTGCCCCTCGAGGGCTGCCATGCCGCGCAGCGCAGTGACCGCGAACTCGCGAATGATGATGATCAGTACCACCCACACAGACGCCCGATCCACTGCGATCAGCGCCAGCAGTGACCCGGTGACCAATAGCTTGTCGGCTGTTGAGTCAAGAAACGCACCGAGGACGGTGCCGACGTCCCAACGCCTGGCGAAGTAGCCGTCGAGGAAATCCGTGAAGGCCGCGAGGACGAAGAGCACCACCGCGTAGGTGTAGTTGTTCTCGACCGTCCCTTCCGCAAGAACCAGCGCCATGATCACCGGAGTCATCAGGATTCTGGAAACCGCCAGCAGATTGGGTAGGGAGGTCAATGGTCTCCTCGAGATGGTTGCCCGGCGATGATACAGAAGCAGTCATCAGTTCTCAGCGACCAGCGACCAGCAACCACAGCTTGCTGCCTTCTGGCTGGAAGCTGGGAGCGAAGCGGTCTGGACGCTGGAAGCTGCGCGAAGCGAGCTCAGCGGGCCTATCCGCCCTTCTCCTGGCGGGTCAGGGCGTGCTCGCGAGTCGGGGGCCGCAAACTCGCCTCGGTTCGGTTGAGGATCTCATCGATCTCCTCGGGCTGGATCACGAAGGGAAGTCGAAACCTGATCGAGTTAGGACCGCACGGCAACGCAATCAACTCGTTGTCGAACATGTCGCCAAGGATCTGCCCGCGACGTTCCGGAGTGTCCACAGTGAAGGCAACCAGAGATCCCCGACCGCGGATATTCGAGATCACACCAGTGCGGTGAGCGATTTCGCGCAGGCCGGTGATAAGGCGATCGCCTGCCCCGGCCACCCGTGCGCACAATTGCTCCTCCTCGCAAATCTCAATGAACCGGCGGCACCGCACCATGTCGACGAGGTTGCCGCCCCAGGTGGAGTTGATCCGGCTCGACAGGCTGAAGACGTTGTCTACCACCTCATCGACCCGCGGCGACGCGTAGAGCCCACAGACCTGAGTCTTCTTTCCGAACGCAACGATGTCGGGCTTCACGTCGAAGTGCTGCCACATCCAGGGCTTCCCAGAGCCGAAGAATCCAGTTTGCACCTCATCGAAGATGAGCATTGAATCCTTCTCGTCGGCAATGCGGCGCAACTCTGCCAGAAACTCACCACGGAAGTGATTGTCGCCACCTTCCCCCTGCATAGGTTCGATGAGGATTGCAGCGACGCGATTGCCGTGGCGGGAATAAGCCTCTTCGATATCGTCGTAGGCGCGTTGTTCTTCCGCCTTGATGTCGTTGGCGATCCCGCCCTGCAGGTCGTATTCGATGGCCGGGCTGTGGACTCGCGGCCAATCGAACTTGGGGAACAAGCCGATCTTGTCCGGGCGAGTGTTGGTGAGACTGAGGGTGTACCCGGTGCGGCCGTGGAATGCATGACGGAAGTGAAGAATCACCAGATCGTTGACGTTGCTCTCAAAGCTGGTTCGACCCAGTTTGCGCGCCTTCCAATCGAAAGCCGTCTTGAGAGCGTTCTCAACACCAAGAGCGCCGCCGGATACCCAGAAGTGGTGGGGAAACCCGTCCGGCGTGACCTTGGTGGCGAAGGCTTCAACAAACCTGGCCATCTCGACCGTATATATGTCCGAGTTGGATGTCTTGGTCGTAGCGGCGCGTAGGAGCTCTTGCTGGAATTCAGGATCGAACATCATCGGATGGCGGTATCCCATCGGCCACGAAGCGAAGAAAGAAAAGGCATCGAGGTACCGCTTGCCAGTTCGAGCGTCGTACATCCAGACGCCTTCAGAGCGTTCCAAATCCAATACGACGGGGTATCCGTCGGCCAGCTGGTATTCGCTCAGGGTCTCATGTACAGCATCCGGACCGATCATCGATAGCTCCTCTCGCCGGGCCCTGGAGAAGGCCCGTACCAGGAACCCTACAGGTCGCGCCGGGAGGAGGAATCGGGAAACAGCGGCCAATAGCCAGTGAGCTACCGCATGATGGGCAACTGGAACCTCTAATTGGTAACTCCTCCTAGACCGGCTCGAACCGGGCGGTGAAGTGGCGCAGCCATGGTGCCTGTTCGACGATGCGATAGCCCCGCAGGCTCTCCACTCGTTCGGCCACGGCAATCACTACCTCACCGACATAGTCGATATGCGACTGGGTGTACGTCCGGCGTGGCACTGCCAGGCGGACCAGTTCCATGGCGGCTGGGATCTCGCTGCCGTCGAGTTGCGGTTTGCCGAACATCACCGAGCCGATCTCAACACCTCGCACCCCGCCTTCGCGGTAGAGCTCGACGGCCAGCGCCTGAGCCGGATACTGCTGCGGCGGAATGTGTTTGAGGAAGCTCTTCGCATCGAGGTACACGGCATGGCCCCCCGGCGGCCGCACGATCGGAACTCCGGCACTGCTCACCTTTTCCGCCAAGTAAGCCGTCGACCGGATCCGATAGTGGAGATACTCCTCTTGTAGCACCTCGACCAGGCCTTGAGCGATTGCCTCGAGGTCGTAACCGGCCAGACCGCCGTAGGTCGGAAAACCTTCGGTCAGGATCAGCAAATTCCTGCATTGCTGGGCCGTCGCCGGATCGTTCATCGCCAGAAACCCCCCGATGTTCGACAACCCGTCCTTCTTAGCGGACATGGTGCAGCCGTCGACCAGCGAGAACATCTCCTGAGCAATCTGCTTGGGCGAATGGTCGGCGTAGCCCTCTTCGCGCTGCTTGATGAACCAGGCATTCTCCGCGAACCGACAGGCGTCGAGGAAAAGAGGGATCTCATAGCGGTCGCAGACTTCCCGGACGGCCCGAACGTTGGCCATCGAGACCGGCTGACCACCGCCCGAGTTGTTCGTGACCGTGACCATGACCAGCGGCACCCGGTCGCGTCCCACCTCCTCGATGGTCCGAACTAAGGCCTCAACATCCATATTGCCTTTGAAGGGAAACTCTGAGGCGGGGTCACGGCCCTCGGACACGACCAGGTCACGGGCCTCGGCATCCTGGTACTCGACGTTGGCACGCGTCGTGTCGAAGTGTGTGTTGTTGGGGACCACGTCGCCCTTCTTGACCACCGTGGTGAACAGGATCTTCTCCGCTGCCCGCCCTTGGTGCGTGGGGATGATCTCCTTGAAGCCGGTCAGATCCGCGATGACATCCCGGAACCGGTAGAACGACCGGCTGCCTGCATATGATTCATCTCCCACCATCATCCCCGCCCACTGCTGAGCGGACATCGCGCCGGTGCCCGAATCGGTGAGGAGATCGATGATTACCTCATCGCCGTGCAACCCGAACAGGTTGTAGCCCGCTCGGTGCAATGCCTGCTGCCGCTGCTCGCTGGTCGGAAAATCGATGGCCTGAACGCTGTGGATACGGAAGGGTTCGATGATCGTTCTGTACGGCATGGGCTCCCTCTCGACGAAGTCGGCTCAGTCTGACACGGCGAGAGCAGCGCTGGGTTCGAGATCCTGAGCCAGGCATTGTTGGTGGGAACCAACCTCCCCTCCCCGCCTACGGCGGTACTCCCCCCTTTCCAACGAGCTTCGCTCGTCAGGGGGGAGACAGGCTGGCTACTGGCTACGCCATCGATTGGCGAGCCGGTCGGCGTACTCGTTCCATGTGAATCCGGCATGCGCCTTGATCCACCGGAGGTCGAGTTCCGGACGTAGGCGAAAACCTTCATAGACGGCCTTGACCAAGTCGAGGTTCTCTACCTGGCCCGTCTTTCGTTTCCAGCCCCGCTTCTCCCAACCTGCCGCCCACTCGTTGATCGTCCGCACCGCCAGATTGCTGTCGCTGTACACGATGGTCGGTACGCCGGGCGGAACCAGGCCAAGCGCGGCAATCAAGGCGGTCAGCTCCATCCGGTTGTTTGTTGTGGCTGGTTCGTTTCCATGGTCTTCGGCAATGACAAGATCGTCGATGACGTAGACGGCTCCCCATCCACCTGGTCCGGGATTGGGAGAAGCCGAACCGTCTGTGAACACCCCGGACCGAGGATCATCGGCTTTGGCTTGGGTTGACCCGGATCCGCCTCGCATCGTCTTTACACTCCCCCGACAGGCCAGACACCGAGTTGGTTGCCAGCCCGGATAACGGTCGAGTACGGACTTCGATAAAGAGAAGGATGCGCCACAGTCTGAGCAAGTGAATTCGGGCATTACGCCAGACTAGGAATCTGCAGCTCCTTCGGCGGGCAGCGGATGCTCAGTACTTCGCTTTTACCGCCAGCACCGGACACTCGGCGTCGAGCAGGATCTCCTGGGCATTGCTACCCATGAGAAGCTTTCCGACCGGGGATCGACGACGCATGCCGATGACGATCAAATCGGCCTCCTCATCGCGAGCACATTGAATGAGATCTTCGCTCGGTGACAGGCCGCGGACGAATTCATGGATCTCGTGAGGAATGTCGAGATTCGCGAGACGGCGGGCAACGGCTTCGAGTTCTTCCCGGTAGGCAAGAACCTCTTCGGCGCCTTCTTTGTCCCCACCCTCCATCGAATGCACTACGACCAGTTTCGCCTGCCGCAACTTGGCCTCTTCTATGGCCCGATCGAGGGCCGCATTGCCTGCTGCGTTCTTGATGAACCCGACAACGATTTTCATCCGCTCCTCGCTCTGTTTACCTTGTGAAGGCTACCAGTCGCCCGGCCCGCTCTTCATACCCAGCCCAGGGTCCGACTGACGGCCTTTTTCCATTGAGCGAATTGGGCTTCGCGCCTCGGTCCGGATGAGTTCGGATCCCATCGGGTGTCCAGGCCCCAATTGGCTCGCAGGTCGTCGAGACCATCCCAATAACCCACTGCCAATCCCGCTGCGTAAGCCGTCCCAAGGGCGGTGGTTTCCGCAACCACGGGTCGCATAACGGGGACTCCCAATTGGTCGGCCTGGAACTGCATCAACAGCTCGTTGTAGACCATGCCGCCGTCGACTTTCAACGAGGCGAGGTCAACCCCGGAGTCGAGGTTCATGGCGTCGAGCACTTCCCGCGTCTGGAAGGCAGTTGCCTCGAGAGCCGCCCGGGCCAGATGACCTTTCGTGACGAATCTGGTCAGCCCGGCGATGACGCCGCGGGCATCGCTCCTCCAGTGGGGAGCGAATAGACCGGAGAAAGCGGGTACGAAATAGACACCCCCATTGTCGTCAACCGACCTCGCGAGTGCCTCCACCTCCCCCGCCGACTCAATGATCTCGAGGTTATCTCGCAGCCACTGGACCAACGCCCCGGCGATGGCGATCGAGCCCTCGAGGGCATACATGGCCGGCTGCCCGCCTATCTGATAGGCGACGGTGGTCAGGAGACCGTTTTGGGAGGCGACCGGCGTGGCTCCGGTATTCAGCAGCATGAAACAACCGGTCCCGTAGGTGTTCTTGGCCTCACCGACATCGAAGCACACCTGACCGAACAGGGCTGCTTGCTGATCTCCAAGGATTCCGGCGATGGGCACTCCTTCGAGCGGATCAACCGCCCGTCCGTAGATCTCAGACGATGGACGAATCTCGGGCAGCATCGCCCGCGGCACACCGACGGCAGCGAGGAGTTCATCGTCCCAATCGACCGTGGAAAGATCCATCAGCAGGGTTCGCGACGCGTTGGTCACATCGGTGAGATGCCTGCCCCCGGAAGGTCCACCCGTGAGGTTCCACAACAGCCAGCTGTCGATGGTCCCGAACAACAGCTCGCCCGCATCGGCTCGGCCCCTGGCCCCCTCAATGTGGTCGAGGAGCCAGGCAACCTTGGGTCCCGAGAAGTAGGTTGCGAGGGGCAACCCGGTTTTCGGGCGGAACCGATCGGACCCGCCCTGGGAGGCAAGTTCGTCACAGAGGGCCGCGGTCCGCGTGTCCTGCCACACGATGGCGTTGTAGATCGGGTCGCCCGTCGCCCGCTCCCACACGACGACCGTCTCACGCTGATTGGTGATCCCGACGGCAACCAGATCCGCGGCGCGCAGACCGCCCCGCTCGAGCCCCCGGGCGATAACCAGCCGGGAACGATCCCATATTTCTGCGGCATCATGTTCGACCCAGCCTGGCTGTGGAAAGATCTGGCGATGTTCCTCCTGGTAGGAGGAAACAACCTCACCATTGTGATCGAAGACCATGAAGCGGGTGCTGGTGGTGCCCTGATCGAGCGCTCCTACGTATTCCGCCATGGCGATTCCTCCGGGCCGACTCGATGGTCACGCTACAACCCCGAATCGGACCTCGCATTTTCAGTCTTCGGCAGGTCGCCTCCGAGCCGCCAGTTGGACCCCTTCGGAAGGGTCATCGATCCACCGCTCGACCACGTCTGCGGCATCTCGAACCAAGAAGTCGACTTCCTCCCGCTCAGACTTCGCAAAG